>JAFGMJ010000271.1 GCA_016927635.1 Actinomycetota bacterium | reverse complement strand
TAATATTTTAGGATTTAGAAAGACTAGTTAAGAATATCAATAAATTCATCAAGATATTTTTTTGCAGAATCAGCCCAGCTGAAGAGTTTAGCCCTTTCAAGCCCTTCTTTAACAAGCCTGTTTTTTAAATCATCATCTTCAATTATTTTTAAAATCCCTGTTGAAATGCTGTCTTTGTCATACGGGTCAACCAGCACTGCAGCATTGCCGCACAGTTCAGGCAATGAGGATATATTGGAAGCAATAACCGGGCATCCGCATGCCATTGCTTCCAGAACAGGTAGGCCAAATCCCTCATAAAAAGATGCAAGCACAAGCATTCTGGCACAGTTATAATAATGCACCAGCTCACTGTCGCCAGTATTATCTATAACATATATGTCCTTTTTTATATTGTCCTCAATATCCATATTTGAAGGATCAAATCCGCTGCTGATTATAACAAGTTTCAAGCTTTTATATTTCTGCTTGACATCTTTAAAAGAACTTAAAAGCCCGGAAATATTTTTGTGTGGTTTATTATTTCCTATGAACAATAAATAATCATTAAGATTTTTATTTTTTAAAAAATCCTTTTTTTCTTTTTCACTAATAACCCTGAAATCTTTTGAAATACCGTTATATATTACCCTGGCTTTATTTTTAAGCCCTGGGAAAAAACTGCAAAAATCATTAAGGGTTGATTTTGAAACCACGATTATTTTTTTTGCTTTTATAACTGCATTATCAAGTATAAGTTTTGCAAACCTTACTTTTTTCCTGTCAAAATACTGGGGAAACTTAAATTGTGTAAAGTCATGAATTGTAAACACAGTATTTGCAGGAGTAAAATATGGCAAATTGTAATGCGGAACAAAAAATATATCAGATTTATTTTTCCTGAAATTAATAAAGCTTCCCTCTATCTGCTCCCTTACAGAATAAATTCCACTATTATACTTTTTGAAAATAGCCTGTTTTTCATTAATGGAATATTCATTTACAAATTTTTCATAATCCTCATATCTACAGTACAAATAAATCTTTATATTTTTTCCAGTCAGAATTATCTCTTTTATTATTTCTCTTAAGCATCTTCCTATGCCTGAGCTGTAAAGCATGCGGGCGTCAATGTGGATATCAGAATATTTTTTATCAGGTCTCATTGCTGTTTATATAAATCATTTCATTTTTATTTTTTAAAAAATTCTCAAGGACATTAGCCGCTGCAATGCATATGCCTATATGCAGCCATAAATAAGGCCTTAAGTAATTCTGGTTAAACTGCAGTATTATAAGCTCAATGGCAAGCCCGCAAAACAGCGCCAGGCAAATGGTCCTGTATCTTTTTACCATATAATTATTCTTATATAAGGCCCACAACCTTTTGAAAATACCCGCAATGAACCATACAAAAATGCCAAATCCGATAATGCCTACACTTGCAAGGATTTCTGCGGTTATATTATTGGGCTCCGTTGACCAAAGATTTATAAAACTTTCCGGATTTCGGTTTATATATGCTCCAACCCCGCCCGGGCCTGCACCAATTATAATGTTAGATGGCTTATCCAAAAAAACTTTAAATGTTTCCATGGTTCTGTCATTTCTCATTGAAAAGGTAAACTCTGTCGTACCTAAAAGACCTGTCCCTTTGAAAAGAAATTTAAAGGTTTCCTGATTGGTAATGACTACAAGAAAAGCAATTATGCCCACCAGCACTATTATTGAAAAAGTTATAAAAAACTTCATATGCTGAACAGGAAATTTTCTGCTGACAATATAGTGTCCTGCAAATTCATATAAACCGTAGGCAATAATCATTACTATGCCAATCCAGCCCAGTCTTGATGAGGAAAGCACTATTACCAGGGATATTGTTATCAATATGATGCTTTTATATTTTACAGAATCATTGTTTCTCAACCACAAAATAAACCATATGAAACACCCCATAAGCAGGTATGTAGCAAAAAAAGAAGGTTCAAATGAAAGCCCGTTTATCCTTGCAACAGTGTATCGGTCCCACCACTGCCTTACAAAAGGAGTTCTTTCTTCGATTAAAAATGGCAGAAGTACCTGGTAAAGGCCAAAAACAGATATTGCAAAAAATGAGTAAAAATATATCTTTAAAATCCAGTCTAGGTTTCTTAATTTATTATGCCTTAAAAACCATACAAGAAAAACAATTGTCAGCGCACTGAATATTGTCCAGAGGGAATATATAAGCGATTTGAGCGCAAATATTGAATTCAGTGAAGATATAAAAGATACAAAGCAGAAAAGAAACAGGGGCAAATATGATTTATCTTTAGGAATACTGAAATCCCTTAAAAAGCTGCAGTAAATTATCCATAAAATAAATAAAATTGAAAAAACTATATATGAAAATCTAATTGTTGCATCTGAAACTTCCACAACAAGAAATATGTCACTGCTTATAAATAGTATTATCAAAAGCAGAAAAAGCCTGAACAGGTAATTTGAATATTTATTTATTTTTTCCATTTAAAACCTTTTAATATTTAAATACCTTTACAGTTTATTTTACATTCAGCATTCTTATATAAATATAATAAAGGACTTAACATATCTAAAACAATATATTGCTTAAATTATGATATTTTACTTATATCCTGGTAAATATCAATATAGTTTCTAATTACCTTATCAGGCAAAAAGTCCCGGGCCTTTGTCAGGCAATGTGGCGCCATACTTTCAATTAGATTAGGATTGTCCGTAAAAACCCTGATTTTTTTTACCAGGTCCTCGGCGGAATCCGCATTATAAATGAACCCGGTTTTTCCGTTTTCAATTATCTCAGGCGCACCTCCCCTGTCTGATGCAATAACAGGTATTCCATATGAATATGCTTCATAAATGACCCTGGGCAAAGTATCAAACCATAAAGAAGGCACAATAAGCACATTTATGGCTTCAAGTGCAAGCCCTGTTTTTACAAAACCGTGAAAACTTATATTTTTACTGCTGTAACTGCCTTTAAGATAGTCCTCATATTCAGCTGTTATGCCGCTGCCATATACATGGAGCTCTGCATCTATTCTTTCTTTAAATATCTTTAACAGAAACTCAACTCCCTTGTGTACTGAAAGGTGCCCGATATAGCCAAACTTTACTTTGCCCACTTGACCGGCTGATGCAGCAATCTCTTCAGTTTCCAGAGAGTTATAAACGACATACTTTTTTGCATTCTTAAAAAAACCTGAATTTGTGTGATAATCAAGTATGAACTGGCTGTTGCCTGTTACAGCATCAGGATATTTTGAAAAAATCCTTCTTAACATTAAAACAAACACACATATAATATTTTTTTTCCTGCAAATATCATTTCTTCTAAAAAGGGTGGCCCTGGGGCAGACAAGGGAATAATCCCTAAGTGTGTGCACAAGAGGTATTTTAAATTTCTTAACCAGCTTCCAGGTTCCCACAGAAAACTCCGAAAGATTATTTGTGTGCACTACATCGGGCTTTTCTTTTGTTATAATTGCAGAAAGCTTTTTTAAAATAAACGGGTTATAAAAACTGATAATATGCCACAGTATTTTTAAAAGACCGCCTTTTGTTTTGGAATAATAGGACCAGTATACATTCGAATGAGATACATAATAAACTTTTATGCCATTTACATAATCGACCTTGTCACTGTCTGCTACAGTGACCACCACCGGCTCATGATTAAATCTTTTTAAGTTTTCTGCAATAACCTGTGTTGATTTCTCTGCT
>JAFGMJ010000270.1 GCA_016927635.1 Actinomycetota bacterium | reverse complement strand
TTTTTATGATTTTGAAGGAGGGGCAGCTATGAGGAAAGTTACTTTGTTTGTAATCGTCTCAATTCTTGTGTTTTTTATATCTGCATCGCCTCTTTTTGGTTTTACAGTTAAGGGCGAAGATACGGTAAACTTGACAGGTATAGAAGAAGACGATGTCTATGTTATGGGAGGCACAGTAAATTTTAGCGGTGAAGTCAACGGCGACCTTGTTGCTGCCGGCGGAAGGTTAAATTTTGACGGGACTGTCTTGCAGGATCTTATCGCTGCCGGCGGTTATATTACAATGGATGGAGAAGTAAAGGATGATATAAGAATAGCCGGTGGCGATATAGCTATAAGCGGCAATGTTGGCGATGACGTAATAGCAGCAGGTGGGGAGCTAAGGATTGAAAACAGCGCAAAAATCAATGGCGACCTTGTAATAACAGGGGGCAAAGTAAATATCGCTGGTGAAATAGATGGTAAAATAATTGCATCCGGAGGAGAAATAATCATTTCCGGCAAAGCTGGCAAAGGTGTTGAAGTCGGAGGCGCAGCAGCTCTTACCATAGAAAATACTGCAGTGATAAATGGCGACCTTGTATACACTTCTGACAGCGAGGCAAAAATAGCTGACGGGGCAAGCATTTCAGGTAGCGTAAAATTTACAGAAATACAGAAACAGCAAAAAGATAAATACTCCTACGCTTTACCCTTTGGTGTATTCGGCGGAATAATCGGCGCTACTTATATTGGCAGCAGAGTCATATCATTTATCAGTATTTTTGTCCTGGGAATAATACTTCTTCTTGCAATTCCTGCAATATTTAAAAAATTCAACAGCCGCATGGAGTCTTCCTTTGGCTACTGCACGGGAGGCGGCGCCATAATGCTTTTTGGAATCCCGGTCGCCATGCTTGTAATTTTCATTATAGGCATAATTCTGCTTGTTACAATTATTGGCTCAGGCCTTGGCATAGTATTGCTAACATCCAACATTATTATCGGTATACTTTATTTTATTATCATTTATACAAGCACGGCTTTTCTGGCGTTTTTACTGGGTAAAGTAATTCTTTCCAAAACAAAGCTTAATATGGAAAAATATGGATGGAAAGTGCTGGCATATCTTATTGGTCTTGTAATAATAATGATTGTTTATTCAATACCGTTTGTGGGCGGTTTGGCAAGATTTGCAGGAATTTTATTTGGTTTTGGAGGCATCATGATGATTATAAAGGATTATATCTGGAACGCTTTTGCAAGATGTGTAAAAAAATAAATTTTTAAAAACTAAAAAATTTAACACAATAACAAAAAAATGGGCAGCTTTAATATAAAACGTCTGCCCGTTTTCATTTTTTATCTTTGAAGCTGTCGCTTTTTTTAAAAACTATATCCAGGTAATTTACCCCAAGTTCGTCCGCAATGCAATTGCACTTTGCTTTCAGCAGGAAAAATACAGGGGCTTCAGTATTGTCCAGTGTTTCAAAATTTCCCTGTCCCTTGCAGATTATAAGATCAGCTTTTTTAAATTCATTTAAAAAAGCATTGGACATATATTTTGGATTATTGCCAATTTTATTATGGCCTGTCTCTAATACCTCAGTTATTTTATCTATGCCCGCCTGAACCGCATCTTCTTTATTAGCATCATTGATTACCGGCCCGGATTTTACGGAAACTTTTACATTTTTGTCAAGCTTTAAAATCTGTGTTATAAATATTTTATCAAAAACTATCTCGCCTGCATTGTCAGCCATGTAAAGTATATTATCAGAAGACATAAGTATGTCTTTAAAATCAGTAAAATCATCTATTGCCAACGAGATATTTTTTATATTTTCCATAATCTTATTGAAGTCAAGCTGGCTACTGTGGCTTGAGCTTATTCCCATATCAATTATGTTTCCGGCAATAGCTATTTTTGCTGCTGTGTATAAACTGTCCTTTCCTTTATCAAGAATTTTTTCAAGTTCAGGATAAATCTTTAAAGCCATTTCATTGTGTCTCTTTTTTAAGCTGCTGTAAGGATCTTTTATGCCCGTATATTTTGATATCAGATCATATGCAGTATCGGTGTTTTCACTTGGACTTAAATCGTAATCGATATTTTCCAAATTCTTTAACAAATCCTGCAGAACTTTTCTTTTGGTTATGCTATCAGTATTGCAAAGATTAAGGGTTAAAATTGCCTGGTTTATTATACACGGTATACATTCAAAGCATGTCTTCATTGCCTGACCCTCTTTTTTTAAGTTTCATAATTATAAAGCAATGTTTTAAAATACCATAAAGCAGCTATTTTGCAATATCCTGCAGCAATACCCGTATACCGGATATTTTTCAGAAATTATAAGAAATTATTATTGACAGCACTATATATAGTGGTATACTTACTTACATAACACAAAATATGTTACCATCAGTGATTGTATATTTGTCATTTATTTATTTTATTAAAGACAAATATTTTTAAAATATAGTATCCGGCTTTTAGCGCTTTTTGACAAACTTTTCATGGCAATCTTCAAAATGGCAAATTGACTGAGTTTTAAAAAATTGTTCATTTTACTGATTTTTTATGGTCTATTTGTCATTTTAAGAAACAGATTTTAAATATATTTTTTAATAATTATTTTTGGAGGGA
>JAFGMJ010000269.1 GCA_016927635.1 Actinomycetota bacterium | reverse complement strand
GAAAGAAATACCGGTTATCTCTTCCAAAACTCAAAAACAGATTGGCATACAGGTAATGTCTGCTTTTGCAATTGCAATACTTTCAGGCACTTTGCTTCTGATGATTCCCCAGATGACTGCAAATGGAGAAATCAGTTTCATTGATGCGCTGTTTACCTCTACTTCAGCAATATGTGTGACAGGGCTGATTGTGCAGGATACTCCCACTTATTTTAGCGATATAGGTAAAACATTGCTTCTTATACTGATACAGCTTGGTGGTCTTGGGATAATGACAGTAGGCTCTATTTTCGGCCTGATACTTGGCAGGAAAATCCAGGTCAAAGATAGGTTTTATATAGAATCAAGTTTTGGCCCAAGGCAGCATTTCATCGCTGCAAGATTCTTTTTAACAATAGCCGCTATTACTGCAGTAATTGAAATTGCAGGCTTTATAGTATTGTTTTTCATTTTGCATTTCAGGTACGGGCTGCCTGTAAAATCTGCTGCTACATTTGGTTTTTTCCACAGTGTCAGCGCCTTTAATAATGCCGGTTTCTCGCTTTACAGCAACAGCCTTGAGGGCTTTAACTCAGATATTATTGTAAATCTTAGCATGATGATTTTAATAATACTTGGAGGCATTGGCTTTCCGGTGATGGCAGAAATACTTAATTTTAGAAGGTTAAAAAAATTCTCGCTTCATGCAAAGGTAGTTTTTATTGTAACAGCAATACTCATTATTGCCGGTACTCTGTTTTTTTTCATCTTCGAATTCAATAACCCTGAAACAATCGGCGGAAAGCCGATTGGGATAAAAATAATGTCAAGTTTCTTTCAATCAGTGACTGCAAGAACTGCAGGATTTAATACTTTACCAGTAGGAAAACTTACCCAGTCAGCATTATTTCTTCTTACAATGCTAATGTTTATAGGGGCATCGCCCGGAGGCACGGGCGGCGGAATTAAAACCACCACTTTTGCAGTTGTGTCAATGGGGGCACTTGGTTCGCTGCGGGGCAGGACCCAGGTTGTTCTGTTTAAAAAAAGGCTGCCTCAGACATTATTTTCACGCTCGCTTACAATTATTTTTACTGCAATGGTGCTTATTCTTGTTTCCACCATATTGCTGCTCGTATTTGAAAAGTGCACTTTGACTGAAGCGCTTTTTGAAGTCACTTCAGCATTCGGAACAGTGGGCTTAAGCACCGGTTTAACTCCGGGGCTTACTTTTGCAAGCAAGGTCGTATTGATACTTTGCATGTATATTGGTAGAATTGGCATCAGCACTTTGGCCCTTGCGCTTGCATTAAAAACAAGTTCAGACAGGGTATTTCATGTTGAAGAAAATATTACAATAGGCTAGGGATAATAATGAAAAAGCAATTTTTAATAATAGGTCTTGGAAGATTCGGCGCAAGTATTGCAAGGACTTTGTCAAAGGCGGGTCACAGTGTTATAGGAATAGATCAGTCAGAAGACAGGATACAGAGAGTTGCTGCAGAAATAAATGATGCAATTAAATGCAATGCTACAGACGCAGAGATACTTGAATCACTAAGCGTAAGAGACTTTGACGCTACAATTGTGGCAATCGGCGAAAAATATATCCAGAACTCAATCCTGGTTACATTAATACTTAAGGAAAAGGGCTCAAAAAAGATAATAGCAAAAGCAGGCACGCAAACTCAGGGACGCGTGCTTTCCAAAGTCGGGGCTGATGTCATAGTCTATCCTGAAAAAGACATGGGCGAAAGAGTTGCAAAGAACCTAATAAGCACAAATGTTTTGGACTTCCTTGAAATAGGCCCTGAAATCAGCATAATTGAGATAATTACACCAAAATTGATGATAGGCCAGAACCTGACAGAGCTTAATCTGCGGCACAAATACAATATAACAATAATCGCGGTCAAGAATAATAAAAATGAGATTAATAGTCCGCCTGATATAAACTACAGGTTTCAGCCTGATGATATTGTAACGCTTATAGGTGAGAACAGGCAGTTAAAGAAACTGGGATTTATCGAGTAATAAATTTTAATAATATTGTGGAGGAAAAATGACAGAAGATGTAAAACACAGTAAGCCTTCTTTAAAGGAAGCTATACAGAAAGGCCAGTTCGCGGTCACCTGTGAGATAGGGCCACCAAAGGGTGTGGACACCAAAGAAATATTTGAAATAGGTGAGATGCTTAAAAATAAGGCTAACGGCATAAATGTGACAGATCTGCAAAGTTCAGTGATGCGTTTGGGCTCCATGGTAACCTGCCATTTCTTAAAAGATATGGGGCATGACCCTGTTTTCCAGGTAACCTGCAGGGACAGGAACAGACTTGCAATCCAGTCAGACCTGCTAAGTGCATATGTGCTTGGAATAAGAAATGTGCTTGCGCTCACGGGAGACCATACAACCGTTGGCGATCATCCGCAGGCCAAGCCTGTTTACGACCTTGACAGCGTTTCCCTGCTTTACACTATGAGCCGGCTTGAGGAAGGATTTGACCTTGTCGGAAATGAGCTTAATGGCAAGCCTTCTTTCTTTAAAGGCGCTGTAGTTAATCCGGGAGCTGATACAGAAGCCTCTCTTAACCTGCAGCTTTTAAAAATGCAAAAAAAGATAGATGCAGGAGCTGAATTTTTCCAGACCCAGGCTATTTTCGATGAAAACGTGGTTGAAAAGTTCATGGAAAAAATCACAAAAATGGGTATTAAAACTCCTGTAATGGCAGGCGTAATACTGCTTAAATCTGAAAAAATGGCAAATTATATGAATAAGAATGTTCCCGGCATTTTTGTTCCAAAAAAAATAATAGACAGGATGGCCCAGACCACAGATAAAGTATCTATGTGTCTTGAAATACTGACAGATTTAATAACAAAGATAAAACCTTTATGTGCAGGCGTGCACATACAGGCACTGGGCTGGGAAAAGCATGTTCCAACACTTATACAGAATCTTGGACTTTAAAAGTAAATATTTATAAATATTTGAACTTTATATGCAATTAAGATAAAATACATCTATTCTAATAAGGACAGTAAGGATTTTAAATAATATATAGGCT
>JAFGMJ010000268.1 GCA_016927635.1 Actinomycetota bacterium | reverse complement strand
TATTTTAATAATTCTATTGGTATTTCCAATAATTAGGTACTGTATTCCATTTTGATCCAAGTTCTAAATCATAGGAAACAGGATTTAACGGTATTGCACCGCTCATGGGATAATTGGTAAGTTCTCCAAAATATATATAATTACCTAATAAATATAAATCAACCCTTATATAGTCAAAGGGTTTTGCCAATGTTGCAGCCAGCTGTATCATTTCACTTAGTTTTTTGGGTTTTTCCTGATATTTTGTCCATTTGATTTTACCTTCTACATATATGGGACTCCACTGGTGAGTATATCTGCCCATGTTTAAATCATCATATCTATCGTTAAAGACAGTTATATTATCACATTTTCCATGAAACATGCTTAGCTTATAATCTGAAGGGATTTTACCTCTCTCATCACGCAGCAATTTTTCAATTATTATCTTCCTTCTTATTTTCTGGTATGCCCACTCATGCCTATAAAACTCATGTGGTTTTAAAAGCCAGCCCCTGCATATGTCTATTATTTCCTGTCTTGTACCACGGGAGTCATAAAGTATTTTTATTACTTTATGTTTTACCACTGTATATTTCTTTTTACCATACTGGTTTTCTGCAATAATAAGAAGCCCTGATGCATGATTGGGCTTTATTATATATTCCTTCGGCAGTTCTTCAAATGGTATTGTTTGGGGATTATCTGTCACATAAAGCAGCGGAACTAATATTTTTTGGGCTTTCTTTTGACCAAGTACGCTTTCTATATATTCTCTTACTCTATACTTGTCTGACACAATTGGCAAAAGTGGATTTCTGTCATAGAATTTCTTATAAAGTATCTTTTCATTAAAACTTCTGGGGTTTTTTATGTCAGGATAATATCCTAATATCTTCTGTACATGCTTTCTTTCTTTTTTATAACCGTTTAATCTCTGGGTAAAGTCATAAAATATGTAGGCAGGATATGAATATACTGTAGAATAAAAAAGCTTTTTTAATTTATTTTTTATTGGACTCAGAAATCTTCTTGCCATATTATATTTATAGACTCATTCTATATTTTATAGATTTTTAATATAGTGACAATTCATATTTATTATTACATACTTTTTTAGACTATCAATAAAAATCTTTGTAAAATTCTGCAGAAATCTTCGAATTTAAAAACTAATAAATTTTTTTAAGATCGGGGGTTCTGATTTTTTGATTTTATTTTATTATAAATATTTATCCTAAAAAAGTAATAGTAAAAAGAGAACATTTTTTGATTAAAATTAAAAAGTTGTTAGCAGTACGGGGTGCCGCCTCCAGTGTTTTAATCAACATATAAACACTAACTTCAATTTAATCCAGATTACTGTATTTCCTGTATTTTTTATTGCTTGTATTCAGTCGTTATATTTTTAAATTATTATAATGTTTTCATTGTTTTGACTGCAAGTAGTATAATGAACATATAAAGAATCCAAATTATTTATTTTTCTGGGCTTTTAAAGGAGATTTAAATGAAAAGGCATATTCTTTATGCAGTTCTTCCTTTGATAACAATACTTCTTTTATTTGTTACTGCAGCAACCTGTAGTTTTTGCGGAATACAACTCGATACAAATACTTCTGGCCAAGCAGATTCAGGATCTGAGCATAAAACAGAAAATAATGCTTCAGAGCCTGTACATGTCCAGGACACAGAAACTGACGAATCAGATCATGCAAACGGTGAAGATTCTGCTGATGAAAATACATCTGTAGATGAAGAACATTTACAGGAAAATGATGACAGTTCAGTGGAAAATGATAATGATAATGCAGACGAACCTGAAGCTGATCAGAGTGCAGACGATGAAGAACAAGTTGACATAATAGAAGAAATTGTCATTGGTGTGGTAAATAATGAAACAGGGTGTATAAATACAGGAAGCACCTCAGGAGATGCCGCATATACTGAATACATTTTTATTGGAGATAGCACTGACGGCGGCTCTGTAGCCGGTTTCTTAAGCTTTGACATCACGGGACTTGAAGGGTTGGAAATAGTTTCAGCGGCTCTTAATATGCACATTAATGAAGAAATAGGGGATGACTTATCATTTCTTGGTTATTTAAGAATAGGAGCAATTCAATACGGGACGGGCACACTTAAGCTCTCTGACGGCAATATTCCCGCTGAACTTCTTATACAGTTGCCAAATCATACTACAAATATCAGATATGGAGACAGCTCACTTGCTGATGAACTGCAAAAAAACATAAATGCTTTAAATGAAAGATTACAGTTTAAAATCTGGTGGTCAAACCCGGGTTCAAATGATGATAATGATGCCGACGGGTTGAAATACATGAAGGAAGATGTGTGGCTTACAATACAGATTATCGAATAGAAATCACAAGAATATAAAGGTTTAAACTTAAAATATATGTCCCATCGAATTGTCATTTGAATACTGCAATATTTATAAATACTACAGGCAATGAATATGTTGAGTACCAAAAAGATAAAAATCAATGCTGGGAAACCTTGAAAAATTCATTGCATTTAGGAAATTTTTCAACGGAGTTTTTTCTTTGCAATAAGTATTACAGTCCCTATAATCCCGGTGAATAATGCAATAGGGCATATTATGGTGGCAAATATAAATAGTACTGGCTCATCTCCTGCAGCACCCCAGAAATTTTCTCCAAATAGTTTTATAAAAAGTGCATATACCAGATTGTGTAATACTGCACCGGCCACCATGCCAGCAGCAGCAGACCCGGTAAGTATAAGAAAAGATTTTGAGATTTTCCTGAATTTTGTTTTTACGGCCAGCACAATCAGGGCAATACCAAGGCATAGCAATATAAACGCTGAAATAAAGAATACATAGCGGTTAAATAAGTCAATCATATTCATCAGGAATATATTTGCCAAAGCCAGTACAGAAAAAGCAAATAGCAGCCAAAACACTGCAACAGCTGCTTTTTCTATTTTATTTTTCTTATTTTCCATTTTTAAATTTAAAAAAATTATAATTTCAATTATTCAGACGATTTTTATTAAAATAAGATTTAAGTAAATAAATCGTATAAATATTTTATAGTCTAAAAAACAGGCAAAATAAATCTTGGTGGGTTCAGAATTAAATTATTAAATGTTATAATCCTGACTTTGACAGCCCAAGATGGTAAAAAAAGGCCAAAACCCGCACAAACTAAGGGATTTTAGCCTTG
>JAFGMJ010000267.1 GCA_016927635.1 Actinomycetota bacterium | reverse complement strand
TATTTTACATGAGAAAAAAATACTTGCTCTTGCAGTTATTAACTCTATTAAAAGCAGTATTAAAAAGAAAAATATAAAAAAACAGGTTTCTGAGATAATTATTTCCCTCTGGGCAAAAGCCTGGTCCGATACTTCAAAAAAGAAAGGGCCCATAAAGGATTTTTACCGCACTAATAATGCAGATCCCCCTTTTTTACTTGTAATCAGTCCGGGTCATGCATGCAATCTCAGTTGCCGGGACTGTTATGCAGCTTCAAATAAAAATGGCGCCAAACTTTCATGGAATGCACTTGAAAGAATAATAAATGACGCTAAAGAAAACTGGGGTATAAAACTTATAGTATTGAGCGGCGGTGAGCCTTTTGCATACCATTCAGAAAAAAAAGGCATACTTGATATTGCATATAAAAACCCGGACCTGCTTTTTCTGGTTTTTTCAAACGGAACGCTGATAAATAAACAAACAGCAGAAAGCATTGCTGAGTGTAAAAACATTACTCCAGCTTTTTCAGTGGAGGGAATGCGAGATACAACTGATAATAGAAGAGGCGCTGGTATTTTTGACAAGGTAATAGATGCTATGAATCTGATAAGGCAGTCCGGCGCCCCCTTTGGCATGTCGGTTACGGTTAACAGCAATAACTGCAATGAAGTTCTTTCAGATGAATTTCTTGATTTCTTTTTCACTGATACCGGAGTTTTTTACGCATTTTATTTCCAGTACCTGCCCATGGGCAGAAATGCAGATTTTAACCTTATGCCTTCCCCTTTTCAGCGCCTTGAATTCAGGAAAAAAGTATTAAATATAATTGAGGAAAAAAAGCTTTTCCTGCTCGATTTTGCAAACCATGGAACACTGGTAAACGGCTGCATAGCAGCCGGCAGAAGCGGCGGATATCTTCATATAGACTGGCATGGAAACGTAACACCCTGCGTCTTTTTGCCTTATGTGGCACAAAATATAACTGATGTATATAAAAATGGGGGAAATATAACCGATATATGGAAAAACCCGTTTCTGGCCTCTATAAGGGACTGGCAGGCCAGCCATGGCCATGGCAGGAAAAATAATGCAAAGAAAAACAGCGGCCTTTCCCAGGCCTCAAACCTTTTAATGCCCTGCCCATACCGCGACCACTATGAAGAGTTTTTAAAAATTGCAAAAAAACATAATCCAAAGCCCCAGGACACCTCATCGGGAAATACTTTAAACGATGAGGATTATTTAAAAAATATGTCCAGTTATGATAAAGAGCTTCAAAAAATCTTTGACCCTGTCTGGAATAAAGATTTTCTTCAAAAATAAACAGTTTCATGATTATTGTTGCTCACCCCAGGCAAGAGCTATGCTGTAATGATTTAAAATAATTTAAAGCTTAGTAAATTTAAGCCTAAGTGAGTTTGAAACAACCGATACGCTCGATAAAGCCATGGCAAGGCCCGCAAATACAGGGTTTAAAAGTATGCCCCAGAGTGGATAAAAAACCCCCGCAGCCAGCGGTATCCCTATAATATTGTATATAAATGCCCAGAAAAGATTTTGCCTGATTGTTCGCATAGTTTTTCTTGAAAGCATTATTGCCTGTGGTATTTTTGAAATATCGCCTGCAAGCAAAGTTATATCAGCAGATTCTATGGCAGCATCGGCACCTGTTCCCATTGCTATTCCCACATCTGCGCTTGCCAGTGCCGGCGCATCATTTATGCCATCTCCAGCCATTGCCACCCTTTCTCCCTGTCTTTGAAGCTCTTTTATTTTTTCTGCTTTGTCCTGGGGAAGAACCTGCGCAAAAACTTTATCAACTCCTGCAAGGCCTGCGATATATTCAGCAGTATTAACATTATCACCAGAAAGCATGACTGTTTTTATTCCAAGCCTGTGAAGCTTCTCAATTGCTGCGGGGCTGTTTTCTTTCAATTTATCTGCAACAGCAACAATGGCAAGCAGGCTTTTTTCATTTGAAAAAAATACCGGTGTTTTACCCTGGCTTGCAAGCTTTTCAATAATAGTGCGGCTGTACGGTATTTTGAGTTCGTCCATCAGGTTTGCATTGCCTGCATAATAGGTAATACCTTTAAAATCGCCCTTTATTCCCATGCCCTCAAAATTCCTGAAGTTGTCTATTTTCCCTGTTTTTAGGCCCCGGTTCATTGCTTTTTCAACTATTGCCTGGGCAACAGGGTGTTCAGAATTTTTTTCAAGTGAGGCAAGTATTCTTAAGTTATTTTCATTTGCGGTATCGCCAGTATTATTTTTTATTTGGCCCCCGTCCGCCTCTAAATAATCTGTGACCTCAGGCTTTCCTTTTGTAATAGTGCCTGTTTTATCAATTACCAGAGTACTTATTTTATGAAGCTTCTCCAAGCTTTCCGCATTTTTAATGAGTATGCCGTTCTGCGCTCCCTTGCCTACTCCAACGATTATTGCAGTGGGAGTTGCAAGGCCAAGCGCACATGGGCAAGCTATTACCAGTACCCCGACAAAACTTAAAAGGCCAAAACGGAATGCCTGGTTTAGAGGCATAAAACGGCTGCCCAATGCCAGCCATACTATCAATGCTGCAACAGCAATCCCCAAAACTACGGGGACAAAAACAGCAGATATTTTATCAGCAAGCCTTTGTATAGGAGCTCGGGAGCCCTGCGCCTCTTCTACCATTTTTATTATTTGGGCAAGCAATGTTTCCTGGCCTATTTTTGTAGCCTTAAACTTAAAGGACCCATATTTATTAATAGTGCCGCTAAAAACTTTATCACTTTTTGTTTTATCTGCCGGTATTGATTCACCTGTTAACATTGATTCATCAATAGCTGTAACGCCCTCAACTATTACACCATCAACAGGTATTTTCCCGCCGGGTCTTACCATAATTATATCTCCAGCAAAAAGTTCTGTAACTGCAACCTCCTGCTCTTTTCCGTTACGTATAACTATTGCAGTTTTTGCCTGGAGATTAAGTAATTTTTCTATGGCATCTGCCGTTTTTAATTTCGAACGGCTCTCAAGGTACTTGCCAAGATAAATAAAACCTATTACAACAACAGTCACGTCAAAATAGTGTACATCAGGCAACGCAAGTATGCTTTTTACTGAAGGAAAAAGGACAATTACTGCACTGTATGTATAAGCTGAAAGCGTACCTATTCCAACAAGCGTGTCCATATTTGCTGCGCCATATCTTATAAAATTGATTATGCCTTTTAGAAACGGCTGGCCTATCCAGAAAAGAATGATTGTCGATATTATCAGTAATACAGATGAGTAAATGCCATGGGGGATTAAAAATGGCGTTATTTTGTTATTGGCTGCTGCAGCGATTTCCCACATCATCAGCGCAAATACAATAACAGCTACCGGCATTACAAATAAAACCCTGTTTCTCTGGGCGCGAAGTTGGCTTTGTTTTTCCTGCTCAGCAGCGCCTGAAGGCTGCCTTAAAGGAGCCGGGCACTCTGAAATGATTTTTTTATCAGCAGATGGCAGTTTTCCAAAATCTTCTTTACCCAAAGAAATATCTGCCTCATAGCCGAATTTTTTTATTATTTCATTCATTTCACCTAGAGAAACTGCATCTGGGCTAAATTCCACAGTCATTTTTTCTGTTGCAAAATTGACAGAAACATCTTTTACACCTGGCATTTTTTTAATCAGCTTTTCAATCGTTGCAGCACAACTTGCACATGTCATGCCCTTAACCGGTATGGTTTTTTTCTGTATATCCAATTTTTGCTCCATAAAATAAATTGAATAAAACCAATATATTAAAACATCAGTCTGCTTTATCTATATCAGAAAAAGTGTAGTCGGGCATTTCTGCAAAAGCGCTTTCAAGATCACTTTTTGCATCACCAATATTTTTTCTTTCTGTAACGGCAGTTGTATTGCCTGAAGCAATATCTGTATTTATATCTGTAAAACCATATTCTTCCATGTTCAGTTTGATAAGATTTGCACATCCCTGGCAATGCATGCCAGTTATTTTAAATTTTATTTTCATTTATTATGCCTTTCTATTTTTAAATAAAGATTTTATTGTTCCTCCCAGCCAAGCGAGCGATTTATCGCTTTTTTCCAGCCTTTATAAATACTATTTACCTTTTTTTTATCCATCAAAGGCATAAATTCTTTCTGGGCATTCCATCCTGATTGTATATCTTTTTTACTGTCCCAAACGCCTTCATTGAGTCCTGCAAGATATGCGGCGCCAAGCGCAGTAGTTTCGGTAATAACAGGCCTGATAACCTTTATACCAAGGATGTCAGACTGGAATTGAAGCAGTACATCGCTTGCGCTTGCGCCTCCATCCACTTTTAAGGATTTGATTCTGCACCCGGCATCACCCTGCATTATATCAAGCACGTCTTTTACCTGAAAAGCAATTGCTTCAAGGGTGGCGCGGGCTATATGCTCTTTTGTTGTTCCCCTTGTTATGCCAAATATTGCCCCCCTTGCAAAACTGTCCCAGTAAGGCGCTCCAAGCCCTACAAGAGCAGGCACAAAGTATACTCCTTGCGAGTCTTTTACTTTTTCTGCAAGCTGGCTGCACTCAGATGATTTTTTTATTATTTGCAGCCCGTCCCTTAACCACTGGACAGCAGCTCCGCCTATAAAAATACTGCCTTCAACTGCATATTCCACAAAATTGCCGAGGCCCCAGGCAATGGTGCTTAAAAGATTGTTTTTGCTGTGTATGGCCTTTTTGCCTGTATTTAACAGGATAAAACAGCCGGTTCCATAAGTGCATTTGGTCATGCCCCTTTCAAAGCATGCCTGGCCAAAAAGAGCGGACTGCTGGTCCCCTATTGCAGAAGATAGAGGTATTTCCCTGCCCAGTATATTTTTTTCCAGCCTGCCATATGGCGCACTTGAGGGTTTAACTTCCGGAAGGATTATTTCAGGTATATCAAATATTTCAAGAAGTTCACTGTCCCAGTGCAAGGTGTTTATATTAAAAAGCATAGTCCTTGATGCATTTGAATAATCTGTTGCATGAACCTTGCCAGCTGTTAAATTCCATATCAGCCAGCTGTCCACAGTGCCGGCGCATACCTGCCCTTTTTTTGCTTTTCTGCGCAGGCCATCAATGTTATCAAGCAGCCATTTAATCTTGGAGCCTGAAAAATAAGGGTCGATTAAAAGCCCGGTTTTTTCTTTTATCTTATCTTCAAGCCCTTCTTTTTTGAGTTGCTCGCATATTTTTGCTGTTCTTCTGCACTGCCATACAATGGCATTATAAAAAGGTTTGCCAGTTTTTTTATCCCAGAGTATTACTGTTTCCCTCTGATTGGTAATTCCTATTGCAGCTATTTTTTCTTTAAAAGATTTACCGCCGTAAAATAGTTTTTTAAGTGATTGTATCTGCGTATTCAGTATCTCATCAGGGTCATGCTCAACCCAGCCGGGTTTTGGATAAATCTGTTTAAATTCTATGCTGTGGCTTCCTGCAATATTTGAAAAGCTGTCAAAAGCTATTGCCCTTGAGCTTGTAGTGCCCTGGTCAAGTGAAATCACATGTTTCTTCCTACTTTGCATTTAAGCGCTCCCTTTTATGCATCTGTTTTTTTTATCCTCTTTATCCATAATGGTATGCATTCTTTCAGTCTTATTGCCTTTTAGGTAATCCCTCTTTAGTATAGTCTTTATATTACTATTATAGCTATATTCAATAAAATAGTTAGAAGTTTCAAAACCCTGATTGCCACATAGTA
>JAFGMJ010000266.1 GCA_016927635.1 Actinomycetota bacterium | reverse complement strand
TAAGCGTAAGAGAAATTTACTTTTACATTGTGTGTCTTATAGCAATCGTAATATTTATAATCGGTCTTGTAGGTTTATCAGACGGAATTATAAATTACATAAAACCAAATACCTATATATACCAAGAAAAAGTGCCTTACCAACAACAGTATCCCAATCTGTCTGATGATGAAATTGATAAACTGATGCAACAAGAAATAGCAAACTCTCTTGCTAATGAGAGAAATTTTGCTCTAAAAAGTATTTTAAGAAATACAATAATGATTATAATTGCAATCCCTCTATTTGCTTATCATTGGAGAAAGGCCCAGCAATTGTGGCATATTAATTTGTCTGATTTATAAAGGAATTTTTTAAATATTTATTAATCCATCAAAAACCATTAGACGAAGATATCATTAGAAAGACGATCTTGTTTTATTACTTCATTTAAATTTTCATGCTGAATAAGTTCAGGTTTCTGGTATTCTTTTTTATCCATTATTCCTCCTTGCGTTTTGATATTATTATTAAATATTTTAAGCCAAATATATCATTAAACAAGTCAAAGTTTCATACTGTTTTTTTAATAAGCGGTATAAAGATCGGTAGGTATAGTAGAAATCCTGAAAACATTTAACATTCTCTTTAATAGGTTCTGTATAAGAAGTAATTTTTATAATATTATTACACGCTTCGGATAAATTATTAAATGCGCCACTGCCAACAGCAGCAAGTATAGCCGCTCCTCCTGCTGGTCTTTCTGATAGATTTACTGTTAAAACAGATGCATTAAAAATATCTGCTTGAATTTGACACCATAGAGGGCTTTTAGCGCCACCACCAGAAGCTCTGGCTTCATTTATATTTATATTATATTCTCGAAGAATCTCAATAGTATCTTGTAAGCTATAAGTTACTCCTTCCATAACACTCCGACAAATCTCATTCAGGGTCTGCATGTAAGAAAGACCAAAAAATACTCATGTTGCATTAGGGTCGGGATTGGATTTTGCTGATTTAAAATAATTATCAGTGTTGATTTTTCCGTCAGCATATTTTTTATGCCAGTTATCGGGCACAGGTAAATTCCTGTATAGATTAACACGGTCAGCTTCAAGAAGCATCCTGGGCTTATTCATAAAGTCTGCTGCGCATATGGTTTTATTATCTGTTTTTAAAGATAAAGATTTGAGCCATCTCTCTCCTTCAAAACACCTTAGCAGGTGATGGTCTATTATTAAGAAAGCGACTTTTTTTGAAAGCCTTACAGCATTATCCCAAGCTCTAAGCATTTGATTTTCCATAAGCTTTGAAGGCAAATAGCAAGATGGCCCGTCAGCAAATACAATATCAGGCTCCCAATCCAGTATTTTTGAAATTGCCATATCATCAAGCAGCTGTATATCAGAGGTGTGGACAAATATTTTATCTTCTGAAATTTTTGTCATTATTACATTTACAGAATCATTAAACCCGTCACCATGGGATATGTTCTCAGAAAAAGCAATATCACCATAATCTTTTCCTGCTGCTTCAATTAAATCTTTATTTAAAATTGAAGACAGGGCATCTGCCCTTTTTTTCTCAATAAAAGAAAGGCAGGATAAATCTTTGGTCCATATTTTAATTCCAGCATTTAGTCCGGCCAGCTCATTTATATCAAGCTGATACGGGTTTGCATCAGGTAAAGGAACATGATCTCCATGAAAATGGCTGATTACTACATCTGTGCTTTCAGCCCACTTATTTATAATATCCTTCCTTATTTTCTCACCGACAGCTACCTGGTATGGGTGGGGAAGAAGCCCATACCTTTTAAATCCCAAAGCTATGCCTGGGTCGATTAATATTTTTCTGTTTCTGGTCTGCACAAAGCAGGACATTCCCCTGACTCCCATGGATTCTGTACCTAAAATTTCTATTTTCATCTTATATTAAACAGGCTTAAATAAATTTTAGTAAATGATGCCATACCTGTATGGCTGTTTTTTTCTCTGATTTCATATTTATACTACATTTTTAAAATTTCAAGCAATTTATATATGTTCTTTAAAAATATTAGTTTAGTTAATAAAATAATAATCTGTACTGTTTTTCCAGTTTTATCTGTGAGTATTAAAATTAAAAGTTACATTTGTTTTTACAATTTAGTAAAACAGAATTATAAACGCGACACAATTGCAGGAAGCAGAAAACAAAAAAAGAACATATATAATATTTATATGGCATGCAGCATTTCTGTCATTGACAATGTCAATGCTGGATTTCAATACTGTATTACCAAGCTTAATTTATAATCTTACAGAATCCAAAATCATCTTTGGTTTATTGTACTCAGTCATGCTTGGCACACCATTGATTTTCAATATCATCCTTAGCAGTTTTATGCACTTACATAAATATAAAAAAAAGATCCTGCTGCTGGGCATTTATATCAGATCTTTTTCATTTCTGGGTATGGCCGCTTTTATCTGGTTTTTTGGAAGGCAATTGCCTTCTTTGGCCATTGCAAGTTTTTTTTTCTGGATATTTCTTTTCTCCATCAGTGGCGGATTTGCCGGCATAGCCTACAGTGATATTATAGGTAAAAGCATAGAAAAAAGAGGCAGAGGAAAATTTTTTGCATCCAAACAATTTGCTACAAGTGCTTTTTCCTTTATTGGGGGAATAGTTATACTCAATATTTTTACCTTTAACAGCATACCTTTTCCTAAAAATTACACTATAACATTAATCACAGGTTTTGCAGGACTGATCATTGCCTCTATAGCTTTTTGGTTTATTAAAGAGCCGCCTTCAATTTTAGAAGATGAAAATAAAATATCTTTTAAAATATTTATAAAAAAAGTTCCTTCTATTTTAAAAAAAGATACTGAATTTACAAGATTTATTATTGTCGAGAACATGTTTAGTTTCACATTGATGATTTTCCCTTTTTACATGTTATATGCAAAAGACACACTGGTTGTAAATGGCGCTTATGTAGGGTATTATCTAATAATCCAAACAGTGGGGACTATTATTTCCAATATTTTATGGGGATTAGTTTCCAATAAATGGGGATCTAAAATATTGGTCAGGATATGCATTATAATTGGGGGACTGATACCCCTTTTAGCTCTTTTACTGATAAGGTTTGGACCCAATTTTTATTCTATAATATTTTTTCTTGTTGGTTTTATAATAAGTGGAAGAGT
>JAFGMJ010000265.1 GCA_016927635.1 Actinomycetota bacterium | reverse complement strand
ATGCATACTTTTCCAGACAAATGCAGAAATAGCAAATCTTGTTTCAAGTAATGAAAATATCATTGGCTATATAAGTCTTGGGTATTTAAGTATGATAGAGGGCATGGTAAATACTCCAAAAATCCATGCTGACAAAGATTCAGAAGCTGTCGCCCCTTCCTTTGAATCAGTAAAGAGTAAAGAATATCCCATATCAAGAGACCTTTATATATATGCAGATGAAAACAGGTTAAGTGAGATTGCAAAAGCCTATTTGGATTTTATTTACACACCTTCAGGCCAGCAAATAGGACAGCAAAACGGTTTTGTACCGATAAAATAAAATAAATTAAGCAGCAGCTTTCCCGGGGGTATTTTATAAAATGAAGATGATGGCATCTGATTCATTAAAACACAGGTTTGCAAAAATAAAGTCGTTTTTCATATACAGGTTTGTATTTCTAAACGGGATTATTTCCATTGTGGTGCTGGGCCTGATAATGGCTCTTCTTCTTTACAATTCAATAAAATTTTTTTTAAATTACCCTCCTCTTGATTTTTTTGGCGGTTTAAAATGGGCTCCCACTCATGGTGAAGGTAAATTCGGTTTTGTACCATTGTTTACAGGTTCATTACTTACCACTTTTACCGCAATAGCCATAGCTATACCCCTTGGCATAGGTTCAGCGCTTTATATCGGTGAGCTTGCACCAAGGGTTGTCAGGGAAACTTTAAAACCCATAATTGAAATACTTGCGACAATACCTTCTGTTGTCATAGGTTTTATTGGTCTTAAAATAGCTGTGCCGCTTATTAAAAATATATTTAACCTGAGCATAGGCCAGACGGCTCTTACAGGAGCCGTAATGCTGGCTTTCATGAGTCTTCCGACAATAATATCAATCTCTGAAGATGCAATAAATGCTGTTCCAAACCGCTACAGGCACGCCTCCCTTGCGCTTGGCGCAACAAAATGGGAGACGACCTATAAGGTTGTTGTACCAGCAGCTTCATCTGGAATGATGGCTGCAGTAATGCTTGGTCTTGGGCGAGTTGTGGGAGAGACAATGACAGTACTAATGCTTACCGGAAACAGCCCCCGCATAGTGTTTTCAATACTGCAGCCTGTAAGGACCATAACTGCAACCATTGCTGCAGAAATGGGTGAAACAGCGCAGGGCGGACTGCATTATTCAGCGCTTTTTGCTATAGGATTCATCTTATTCATAATAACATTTTTAATAAATTTTATTGGAGACAGCTTTACCAAAAGAATTAAAAACATGTAGTTTTTATTTATATTTATGTCTTAAAAATATCATCAGGTAACAGATCATATGAATAATAATAAGATAATATCAATGCGAAGAAAAAATAATATTCAAACTTTTTATTATACTCTTCTTCTCATTATTACTTTAATAGTCGTTGCTTTTGTAATCGGAATAATAGTTTATCTGATTGTAAAAGGCGCAGGGGCAATCAACTGGGAGTTTCTTTCACAAAAGCCCCGCAGCAGTATGCGTGAAGGAGGAATATTTCCTGCAATACTTGGAACTTTTTATCTTGTGGTCGGCACATTGATAATAGCACTTCCAATAGGGATTTTTGCTGCTGTTTATCTTAATGAGTATGCCAGCAAGAACAGGCTGACAAGGATAATAAGGCTTTCCATTGTTAATATGGCCGGAGTACCTTCAGTTGTATTCGGCCTTTTTGGGCTAGCTTTTTTTGTAATGCTTTTAAAATTCGGTAAATCCATCCTTGCAGGGTCCCTGACGCTTGCTTTTCTCATACTTCCTGTGGTTATAACAGCATCAGAAGAAGCTTTGAAAACTGTACCGGATTCATACAGGCATGCATCGCTTGCGCTTGGCGCTACAAAGTGGCAGACAATAATAAAAGTTATTTTGCCCCAGGCGCTCCCTGGCATTATAACAGGGTCAGTTATAGGAATAGGCAGGGCTGCAGGGGAAACGGCACCTATAATGTTTACTGTTGCAGCTTTTTCACAGCCGAACCTGCCAAATTCAATTTTCAGCCAGGTAATGGCTCTGCCGTTTCATCTTTATACACTTGCGACCCAGGTCACAAACCCTCCGGAAGATAAACAATGGGGAACGGCGCTTGTCTTGCTCATGCTTGTGCTGATATTTGCAGCTTTCGGCACGGCATTGCGGACTAGAGCGAGGCTGAGAAAGAAAGAATGATAATTTAAAAATATTTTTAGGAGAGACAGATGAGAAAAACTTTTCATGAGAAGCTTGATGAAGTAAACGAAAACCTGATAGAAATGGGAAGCCTGGTTCAGGATAATGTCAGTGAAGCAATAAATGCGCTTTTTAATGCTGATATGGAAATTGCCCAGAAAGTTATAGACAATGATACAAAAATAGATGATTACGACATTATGATTGAGGAAAAATGCATGTACATACAGGCCGAACACCAGCCTGTGGCACGTGATCTTCGCCTCATACACAGCATTTATATAATAGTAATTTATGTCGAGCGTATAGGAGACATAAGTGTAAGCATAGCTAAACTCGCTAAAAGGCTGTACAAGGAAGGCAGGCATATAAACAAGGAAATAATGGATCTGCTCATGGAAATGGCAAATGTTGTAAAACTTATTCTTGATAAAGCACTTAAGGCATTCAAAAATAAAGATGTCAAACTTGCAGCCAGGCTGGAACAGATGGATGATACAATAGATGACCTGCAGAAAACACTTTATCGCAAGCTGTACAGTATACACTCAAAAGATGAGGATTACATAAAACTTGTCTCAAACATGTCTCTTGCAAGCAGGTACCTTGAAAGAATCGGCGATAATTCTGTCAATATTGGAGAAAGAGTAATCTACTATCTTACAGGAGATTTTAAAGCGATACACAGTGATATCTGATATTTTATTACCGGTTTAAATTTTTTAGCGCTTTTATTATTTTTTGATTAAACTTTTTAACCAGCACACTGTTTATTTTTCCCTGCAATGCCTGTTTTTAGCGAAAGAACTGTCAATGGAGGCGCCTGGATTTTAAAGTAT
>JAFGMJ010000004.1 GCA_016927635.1 Actinomycetota bacterium | reverse complement strand
GATTCCAGGCAAAAAACAAAGCCAGGGGGCATATTTATAACCTTTGAAGGCATTGACGGTTCAGGCAAGACAACACAGATAGAATTATTGAAAAATTTTCTGCAGTCACTCAGCATTGAAGCTGTTATAACAAGGGAACCAGGAGGAACGGATGTGGGAGACAGGATAAGGGATATTCTGCTTGATCCGCAAAACCAGAACCTCTGTCCAAGAGCTGAAACACTGCTTTTTGAAGCTGCCAGGGCAGAGCTAACAGACAAAGTAATTATCCCTAATATTGAAAAAGGAAGTATTATTATTTGTGACAGGTTTTTTGATTCAACTCTTGCATACCAGGGTATAGCAAGAGGGCTGGGGGTTAAGAAAATTCTTGATTTAAGCCTCTGGGCAACAAGGGGCATTGCCCCTGATATAACATTTTTACTGACCCTTGAAATTTCTGACAGTGAAAAAAGAATGAATGCCCAGATGAAAAAAAGAGACAGGATAGAACATGAAAAAGATGAATTTAAGATAAAACTTATGAAAGGCTATATTGCTTTGGCAAAAATGTTTAAAGACAGGATAATTTTAATAGATGCTAAAGATAGCGTGAAAAATATTTCAGGTATAATTCAAGAACATACAATTAAACTTCTAAAAAAAAGGGGGTTGCTGCCCGTTGCTGCTAAATGATTTAGATTTTATCACTGACAGTATGAAAAACAAATCAAACATTAAAATTTTGACCAGTTCTATTGATTCGGGCAATCTGTCACATGCTTACCTGTTTTCAGGAAATAATAATTCATTGCTTTACGACATAGCCCTGAAGTTTGCAGCTTCGGTCAATTGCAGCGCTAAAGGCTGCGGCAGGTGCGCCGTATGCCTTAACACATTGAAAGGAATATATGTAAATATACTCTTAATTGAAGCGGAGGGAATGGAAATCACTGTTGATAAATTAAGGCAGCTGCAGCATTTTATGTCGTACAGCAGCCAGAACCCGGGAAGGAAAATATGCATCATCAGGGAAGCAGAACTTTTAAATGAAGTATCGGCAAACGGGCTTTTAAAGATACTTGAAGAGCCCCCTGATAAACAGAGCATGTTTATATTGCTTACAGAATCTTTCTCTTCAATACTTCCGACTATAACTTCGCGGTGCATGGTATTTGATTGGGATTTTATAGACTCTTCAGGCACCCGGCCAACTGCAAATAAACACCTTCTGGAAAAATTACTTGATAAGGGAATTAAAGGCCTGCTTGAGCCGAATGAGGATTACAGCAGAGCACTTGATTTGTCAATTGAATTGACGGATTTTTTGAACTCACAGGTTCCAGACAATAATGAAAGTATAAAAGAACAAATAAAAAAATTAAAGGATACCGGGGCAACTCCTTCAGAGGTAAAAAAATTTGAAGATACTTTGAAATCTGCCGGAAGGAGGAAGAGTAAAAAATATTATAATTTGGGAATACAACTTGTTTTTGATATAATTACTGCCTGGCTTGAAGACATGGTATCAGTAATTGCAGGAGCTGATGCCAATGTGATAAATTATCCGGAAAATTTTGATTTTATAAAAAGAAACACAAACGGCAGGCAAGTAAAAAATATTACGGACATTTTAGAAGCAATAGACAAAAACCGGATTTATTTAAGATATTCAATTTATGAGGAAATAGCGCTGGACAGTATTTTTTTAAAGTTTAAAAACCTGGTAACGTGAAATGGGGTAATTAAATGCCATTAACAATTGGCGTGATATTCAGGAAAAGCGGAAATATATATTATTATAACCCTGGAGACATAGATCTTGCATTGGGAGATAAAGTAATATGCCATTTGGATAATATTACTGAAATAGGCGAGGTGGTCAGTCCTCCGGCAGAGGTCGATTCAGCAGAAATTGCTCATGCTGCAAGTAAAATAATAAGAAAAGCCACAGAGTATGATCTTTCTATACTTGAGCTTAACAGGTCAAAAGAAGAAGAAGGGTTTAAAAAATTTGAGGAGCTGGCAAGAACTCACAAGCTTTTAATGAAACTGGTCGATGTACATGTGCTTTTTGATAAAAGTAAAATGATATTTTATTTCACTTCAGAAAAAAGAGTAGATTTCAGGGATATGGTAAAGGAACTTGCATCATATTTTAAAATCAGGATAGAGCTTCGCCAGATAGGCGTAAGGGATGAAGCAAAAATCGTGGGGGGTCTTGGCCCATGCGGAATGGATTTGTGCTGTAAGAGTTTTCTTACCGATTTTGAATCCATTTCAATAAAAATGGCAAAGGACCAGAATCTGCCTCTCAATCCTTTAAAGATTTCAGGCATATGCGGCAGGCTCATGTGCTGTATAAAATATGAATATGATTCTTACAAGGAGTTTGTAGATATTGCGCCTGAAAGAGGCGTAAAAGTAAAGACAAAACATGGCATGGGTGTAATAGTAGGGCTTGAACCCCTTAAAAAATCAATAATTGTAGAATTTGAAAACCAGAACCGCATGTCCATGCTTTTATCTGAAGTTGAAGTCACAGATGAAGTAGTGGCACCTGAGCCTGACGATAAAGACAGCTCTGACGAATTGCCGATGTAGCTCAAATGGTAGAGCAGCTCATTCGTAATGAGCAGGTTACCGGTTCAAGTCCGGTCGTCGGCTCCATTTTATATATTTATTAAAACACAGCAATCTGTTTTTTCTATGCAATAAAAAACTGAAAGGTTAAATATTTTAAATGCTTATAGATGATTTAAGAAGAAGGCTTTTAAAAGAAATTAAACAGTATTTAAGTGGCATTGTCCAAAAAAACGGCTTATTTGACGCAAACCGGGCAGAAGCACAGCTTAGCGGTATAAACCTTAGTGCGCCGAAGAATAAAAGCTTTGGTGATCTTTCTACAAATGCTGCAATGGTCCTTGCATCCATTACTAAAAATAACCCCATGGCAGTGGCTGAAAAGCTTAATACCGATATAATCAGCAAATGGAAAGAAGTGGCAAATATAAGTGTTATAAAACCCGGCTTTATAAATTTTTTTATCAGCAGTGAGTATGTTTTAAAAAATCTTGCTGACATTGCATACAAAAATGATAACTACGGCCATAATGAAAACGGCGGGGGAATTAAAATACAGGTCGAATTTGTCAGCGCAAACCCCACTGGAAACCTGCACATAGGCCACGGCAGGTGGGCTGCTCTCGGTGACAGCCTTTCAAATATATTTACGGCAAACGGTTATGATGTCTGCAGGGAATATTATGTAAATGATTACGGCAGCCAGATAGAAAAATTTTCGCTTTGCATAGCTGTTATCTATTTGAAATCTTTTGGCTTTAATCTGCACTATCCGGAAGACGGTTATCCTGAAGAGCTTGTCAAAGATGTTGTAAGCCGGATAATAGCAGAAAGCGGGGATGCCTATTTTAAAAGCAGGGCCGGCCAGGCAGATGCTGGTTTTAAATTAATGCTGGAAAAAAGCCGTAAAGACAATGGCGCAGACCTGGAAAAAATAACAGGCCAGTTTGCTGATATTTCCTCGCTTGGCCGCCGTGGAGTTGAAATAATGATCGGGCGCATTTCAGAAACACTTCATTTAATGAACATTGAATTTGATAACTGGTTTTATGAAAGCAGCCTTTATTCTGATAAAAACTTTGAAAAAACTGTCATGGAGCTTGAAAAAAAGAATTTAATTTATAAAAAGGATGATGCGCTCTGGTTCAAAGCATCAGAGTATGGCGATGAAAAAGACCGGGTCGTAATAAGGACGGGCGGACAGCCGACTTATTTTGCCTCGGATATAATGTATCTGATAAATAAGGTAAAAAGGGGATTTGACAGGCTCATATACATTCTTGGGGCTGATCATCATGGTTATATAAAAAGGCTGCATGCCATAGGACGCGCAGCAGGCTTGGATGAAAAAAATATTGAAGTCATAATAGGGCAGCTTGTAAGGCTGGTTGAAAATGGGCAGACATTTAAAATGTCCAAGAGAAAAGGCAATGTTTATATGCTTGAAGACCTTCTTGAGGAAGTGGGCAGTGATGCCGTGCGTTATTTTTTCAGCGCAAATTCTTTTGATACCCATATGGATTTCGATATAAGCCTGGCAAAACAGAAATCAAGCACCAACCCGGTATATTATGTACAGTATGCGCATGCAAGAATTGCAAATATAATCAATAAGGTAAAAGAGGGTTTTATTGAAGGGAAGCTGGATTTCAATGAAGGGGAGTTAAACCTTCCTGCAAATTGGATAGAATTGAGAAAGAATAAAGCCGCATTAAAAGATATTAATGATAGCGCAGAAGGCTTTGAAAATATATTTGGCAGTCTTATATTATCCAATGATTTCAGCAATTTAAAACTTTCAAGCAATGAAGAGACAGAACTTGCCAAAACACTCATACTTTATCCTGATGCATTAAATGATGCATGTGTAAACCAGGCTCCATATATGATAAACCAGTATCTTTACAGGCTGGCAGGCCAGTTTCATTTTTTTTACAAACATCACAGGATAATCGATGAAACAATTCTGAATACTTCAAGATTTAAGATTGTGCTGCTGACCAGGATAGTCCTGGCATGCGCCCTTAAATTACTTGGGGTCAGCGCGCCTGAAAAAATGTGAAAAACTGTCCTTGAAAATGCCGCAGGATTTAAGCTTTAAGCGCATCCAGCGTAAGCTCTACATAATCATCAAATATTTTGCTGCTGTCCAGTTTGTAAAGGTTTTCAAGCATTTTATTATAGTTTTTATCTGTTACAAGATTGAGGAAGGTGAGCAGGGGAGTCATAAGGCTGAAGGCAAGTTCAAAAGGAGCCAGGGAGGCCTTTATCTGGTTTTTCTGCTGGCCTTTAGTTATAATAATGTGCACTTTCTCGGTTGATGCATAAATCGATTTTATATATTCATCGCGCAATTCCTTATTTTTTATATTCTTTTCCAGCTGCATATTTTTGGCCAGGTAAATCAGTATTTCAAGCGCGATTTTATTTTTTTTATTATAATCATATATTTCTTTTAAAAGTCCTTTATACCATTTCAGGCAGTCCTCATTTTCAGGGAATCTTTTATATATTTTGGCCATTTTAAAGTTTTCATCAGTTATTATTTTTAAAAATATCTCATATTTATTTTTGAAATAATAATAAATTGCGCCTCTTGAAAGCTCTGTTTTCTCTGACAATTCATCTATTGTGAATGAATTAATGCCTTTTGCATTTATGATTTTTCTTGCATTTCTCAATATCAGCGCTATCCTGTCAATTTTTTCTCTTTTTTGCCTGTCTTTAATACCCAAAAAGACCTCCTGATGCCGAAGTCAAAAAGTGCTTGTATTTTTTAAAAATTTAAAAAATCTATTATTCTGCATTTACAGCGTCTAAATTTTTACAAATCCTAATTGGCTTAAAACATTTTCCCTTATCTCAGAGGGAGAGGGCGGATCGATTATAATTTTTCCTTCCTTTATATAATTTTTAAAAAGCTCCATGTATTGCGAACCGCATTTTTGGCATATATGCTTTTCTGCCTGCTCGTTTTTGAGCACCACTTTGTCATCAAAGCATCTGCTGCACCTGATTGTCTTTTTTGAACCCGACATCTTACCTCTTTTGGATATTTTCCGGCCTTCTATTTCAACGATGTCAAGGGAGAAATCAAGTACCCTGGCGCCGCTTATTGCAGTTCCTATCCCGAAAGAGTCAGCTGCATCTCTCAGGCTAAATATTTCTTCCTCGTCCAGCCCTCCGCTGACCATAAGTTTAACATCGCTAAAACCTCTAATATCAAGCTCCCACCTGATTTCACTGAGTATCTGCCCAAAGTTTCCGCGTCTTGAGCCGGGAGTGTCAAGTCTTAAGGCATAAATAGCATGCCCTAACTCCTGGCATACCCTGATGGCTTCAAATTTCTCATCGCCCAAAGTATCGATAAGCGATACTCTTTTTACATCCTTTTTTATTATGCTGTCAAACGCTTTTGCTGCCTGTACCGTGTCTCCTATTATGAGAATAAGCGCATGCGGCATGGTACCAACAGCGCTCTGGTTAATGACTTCTGCGCCTGCAAGAGTGGATACACCGTCCAGCCCGGCGATATAGGCGCTGCGTTCCACCATTGGCGTTATAGCAGGATGAGCTCTTCTTGCCCCAAAATTAAATACAGTTTTTCCCTCAGCAGCAATTTTGCATCTTGCAGCTTTTGTGGCTATGCCGCTTGACTGACACAAAAACCCCAGAACCGGCGTTTCCAGTCTTGCAAATTCCAGGTATTTGCCTTCTATGGCCATAACCGGTTGCTCTTCTTTAAATAAAGTCCCTTCCGGCATGCAATTCATGTTTAATGAAGGAATGCCTTCAAGAAGCCTGATGCATTCTTCTATGCCGCAAAGAACGCCCCAGCTGTAGTTCTGGGGGAATTTTTTCAGGTATACTTCGACTGCCACATAAGGATTCTTATTTAATTTCTTTAATATCTCTTCTGTTCTTTCAAAATATACGTCAGTCGTCCTGCCGGACTTAATATCTTCATCTTTTGAAGTAAAAAACATATCACTGCCTTTTATATTTAAATCAGTTTTACTTTTAAGACTTTCTGCATCTGGTCAAGCGCTGTATCGTAATCGACTTTGCTCAGGGCTATTATTCCATTTAAAAGAATATTTACCTGAAATCCCCGGATAACGGTTTCAAATGCAGTATACTGTATGCATATGTTGGCAATGCAGCCTGTAAGTATTATCTCTGCTATTTTCTTCTCCCTCATGATTTTTTCAAGCCCGGTTTTATAAAAGCTTGAAAGAGTCTTTTTATGTATGATTGTGTCCTTGCTTTGCGGCCTTAGTTCATCAATTATATCTGCGCCGTGGGTCCCCTTGATTGCATGGGGAGGATAAAGTTTAAATTCTATGTCGTTTTTGTCGTGGCTGTCGCAAATATAGATAACAGGATATTTAAGCTTTCTGGCCTTTTTTATTTCAATCTTTATGGGTTCTATTATTTTTTCAATACCTGCAACTTTTAAAGGCGCCCCATCCCTGACAAAGTCATTCAACATGTCCACTATAAACAATGCTTTGCTGCTTTTTTTAGAATCATTAATTTGAGGGCACATACGCAAACTCTTCTGATAAATATTTTTATTAAAACCATAAATCAGCAGATATCAAATATATAGCTCATGTTGTATTTAAATTATATAAAATATAGAATGACAAGAAAAGGGCGTACATTTTAAATCATAGTCTTTTAAAATAAGCTGCCGGAATTATTTGTAAATTAAACTTTCATATCTTTTTATAAAGATTTCAAGTATCTTTTTCCTCTGCCTTATCTCGGACATCCACCTTTTTAGCAGCAATAGCCCTTCTTCTGTTATTGAATATATCTTTTTTGCTGCCCCCGGCTTATCAGTTTCCCAGAAAGAACTTATAAAACTTTTGGCTTCAAGCATTTTAAGAGTCCTGTAGACTGCTCCAGGATCTGATCCTGCATCCGTAAACCCTAAGAGGGCATATTTTTCTATCAGCTCATATCCGTGTGTAGGATTCTCGGCAATAAGAAGAAGGAGGGCAGGTATTAAAAATCTTTTCTGCCTGCTGCATGCAGATAAACACTGCTCTATTTTATTATTAATATTTTCAGCAATATTTTCCATTTATTTTACAGCCTGAAAACTTTTAT
>JAFGMJ010000028.1 GCA_016927635.1 Actinomycetota bacterium | reverse complement strand
TGGCTTGAATATGTAAGGGAACTTATGTATGAACAGGGAATGAATTTGCGTTCCATAATCATACTGATAAAGAGAAGGGATAATGTGATACTTACCAGATGTCCTGAGGATGTGGTTAACAGCTTTAAGAATTATCTTATGAAAGTCGACTATGATAAATGAACATGCTTTATAAATATTTTTTTAAAATAGGAAATAATTATTGTTTTTTATACGGTATTGGATGTTAAAAATATATTTACAGATGAAAAATTAAAAAAAGGAAAGGAAAAATTTAAATGGGAAAAGCAGTAGGAATCGATCTGGGTACAACTAACTCATGTATAGCTGTAATGGAGGGCGGAAAGCCTGTAGTTATAACAAACACTGAAGGAGGAAGAACAACTCCATCGGTTGTGGGCATTACCAAAAAAGGAGAAAGGCTTGTCGGCCAGCTTGCTAAAAGGCAGGCGGCTTTGAACCCGGAAAATACGATATATTCAATTAAGCGTTTTATAGGAAGAAAATACTCTGAAGTTGAAAGCGAAAGAAAGATAGTCTCATATGAAGTTCTTGAAGGCAATGGAGGACTTGCTGAAGTCAAGATTTCAGACAGGAACTACACTCCTGAAGAAGTATCTGCAATGATTCTGCAGAAACTCAAATCAGACGCTGAAGCTTATCTTGGCACCCAGGTTACAGATGCAGTAATAACTGTGCCTGCATATTTCAATGATGCCCAGAGGCAGGCGACTAAAAATGCAGGTAAAATTGCCGGTCTTAATGTACAGCGTATAATAAATGAACCGACAGCAGCATCACTTGCCTATGGACTTGATAAAAAGCAGGAAGAAAAAATACTTGTATTTGACCTTGGCGGAGGAACATTCGATGTTTCTGTTCTTGAGGTTGGTGAAGGAGTATTTGAAGTAAAGGCAAGCCATGGAGACATGCATCTTGGCGGAGACGATTACGATAACAGGATTATGAATTTTGTAGCTGATGAATTTAAAAGAGAACAGGGAATAGATTTGCGACAGGACAGGCAGGCCCTGCAGAGATTGATTGAAGCATCTGAAAAGGCAAAAATAGAGCTTTCCAATGTAATGGAAACAAATATAAGCCTGCCTTTTATAACAGCAGATGCAAACGGCCCTAAGCATCTTGAGACAAAACTGACCCGTGCAAAATTTGAGCAGCTCACTGCAGAACTTACCGAAAGATGTAAGGATCCAATGGAAAAAGCTCTTAAAGATTCAGGTTATAAAGTCAGTGAAATAGACGAGGTAATACTTGTCGGCGGCGCAACAAGAATGCCTGTTATACAGGAACTTGTTAAAAGCATCACGGGAAAAGAACCCAATAAAAGCGTAAACCCGGATGAAGTCGTGGCAGTGGGAGCTGCGATACAGGCAGGTGTGCTGATGGGAGATGTAAAAGACATAGTTCTTCTTGATGTGACTCCATTGTCGCTTGGCATAGAGACATTAGGCGGAGTCATGACAAAGCTCATTGACAGAAATACGACTATTCCTACAAAAAAAAGCGAGATATTTACCACAGCTGCCGATAACCAGACTAGTGTGGATATACATGTTCTCCAGGGTGAAAGAGAGATGGCCCAGGATAATAAAACGATTGGAAGATTCAGGCTTGATGGCATACCTCCGGCGCCAAGGGGCATACCGCAGATAGAAGTTACTTTTGATATTGATGCCAATGGAATAGTAAATGTCAGCGCCAAAGATATGGCAACTGGCAAGGAACAGAAAATAACAATAACAGCAACTTCGCATCTTTCAGACTCTGACATAGATAAAATGGTTAATGAGGCAAAAGCGCATGCTGAAGAAGACAAGAAAAAGAGGGAAATTGCAGAAGCAAGGAATAAAGGCGACAGCCTTGCATATTCTTCAGAAAAACTCCTTCGTGAATTTGGTGATAAAGTGCCGCAGGATATGAAGACAAGGATGGAAGAACAGATAAAGGCTTTGAGAAAAGCGCTTGAGTCTGATAATGCAGAAAACATCAACAGAGAAGTGGAAACGCTTCAGAAGATGCAGGACGAGCTTTCGCAGCAAATGTATGCTCAGGCAGGCGCAGGAGCCGGCCCAGGCGGCGGCTCACAGGGTCCGGGAGCAGGCGCAGGAGCCGGGCAGCAAAGCCCAGGTGGTGGCAAGGGAGCACAGCCGGGCAATGGCGCAAGCAGTGAGGATGTCATAGATGCTGAATTTGAAGCAAAGGATGAAAAATAAATATTCTTTAAAATATTATGTCGATATAAGCTAAACAAAGAAAATTATAGTGAAAGGGGGATTCAAAATGCCAATAGTAAGATGGGATCCGTTCAGGGAACTTTTCCAGACAAGAGATGAGATAGGCAGGTGGTTTGGCGATCTTTCTGAAAGAGAGAAGGATGAAAAAAGGTCAGCAGTCTGGGCTCCAAGCGTGGATATTAAAGAAACTGAAACAGAAGTAACAGTCAGGGCTGATCTGCCGGGCATCAAAATGGAAGATATCGATGTATCTGTAGATGAAAACCAGCTCATAATAAAAGGTGAGCGAAAATTCGAGAAGGAAGAAAAAGAAAAAGACTATATAAGGGTAGAAAGAAGCTATGGTTCTTTTTACAGGTCATTTGATATCGGCGTACCTATCAAATCTGAAGAAGTCAAGGCTAATTATGCTGACGGCGTTCTTGATATCACCATTCCGAAAGCTGAAGTTAAAAAGCCTAAAAAAGTTGAAATAGCTGTTTCCAAAAAGGAAAACAAATAGTTTACAGAATGCGAAAAGATATTGGGAAAAGAAGGCATGATTTTAAGTCAACAGAAACAACTGCCCATGGCTCTGCCGGCTATGGGCAGTTGCACTTTACAGGAAATATATAAATAAAGGTGAACTTAATGGATTATAAGGATTATTACAAGATACTGGGAGTTTCCAAGACTGCAAACCAGGATGAAATCAAAAAAGCATACAGAAAACTTGCAAGGCAGTTTCATCCGGATGCAAACCCTGGGAATAAACAGGCTGAAGAAAAATTCAAGGAAATAGGCGAAGCTTATGAAGTGCTTAAAGACCCTGAAAAAAGAAGCAGGTATGACCAGCTTGGGGCAAACTGGAAACAGTATGCAAGGGCAGGGGCAGGACAGGGCTGGCCGGGAGGCACGGGCCAGCAGGGATATTCCTATGACTTCAGCGGCAGCAGTTTTGATTTTGGCGACATCGGAAGCGGATTTTCAGACTTTTTTGAGATGTTCTTTGGACGCGGCTCCGGCCAGAGGGTCTCGGATATTTTTGGAAATGCAGGAGCTCATTCTCAGGGAGCAGGTTCAGCATCAGGAGCAGGAACAAAAAGCCAGGCAAACCAGGCCAGGCAGGACAGGCGCTTCTGGAGGACAGGCTCATCACAAAGAGGCCAGGACTATCAGTACAATCTTGAAATAACTTTAAGGGAGGCCTATTTTGGCACACAAAGGGCGATAAGCCTTCAGAAAGACAATAAAGTAAGGACTGTAAATGTAAAAATACCAAAAGGTATAAAAGATGGCGGAAGAGTAAGGGTAAAAGGTGAAGGCGGCGCAGGTATTAAAGGCGGAGAAAGCGGCGACTTGTATTTTGCCGTAAAAGTAGTTGGCCACCATTTTTTTACAGTTAAGGATAGCGATCTTTACTGTGAAATACCTGTTACAGTAAAAGAAGCTTTAATAGGGGCAAAAATAGATATACCTACATTTGAAGGAAAGGTTTCAATGAAACTGCCTGAAAATACCCAGACGGGAAAGACACTGAGGTTAAAAGGAAAAGGTATGCCTAAAGTCAGGGGAGAAGGAAACGGGGACCTTTATGTAAAGATAAAAGTGGTAATACCGTCAAAGCTTTCCGAGGAGCAGAAAAAGGCTTTCATGAAATTTGCAGATTTATACGATGAAGATCCCCGGCATTCTATAACTATATGATTATTGTTTACGTCCTTTTTTGAGGTGATGATTAAATGAATTTTGATAAATTTACAATAAAGGTGCAGGAAGCACTTTCAAGGGCTCAATCTATAGCATCCGAGAACGGGCATCAAAGCGTTGAGGATTTTCACCTGGTTGAAGCTCTTCTTGAGCAAAGCGATAGCATAATCCATCCCATAATACAGAAGCTTGAGGTAAGCAGGCAGGATTTTTCAAAAAACATAGAAAATCTTGTCAAATCTGCCCCAAAGATTTCCGGGCAGAATGTATCGCTTTACTTGAGCCCGGATTTAAATAATGTTTTAAATTCCTCATTCAAAGAGGCGCAGCATCTTAAAGATGAATATGTAAGCACAGAACATATTTTACTTGCTCTTACATCTGGGCATGGAAAAGCTGCAGAAATAATCAGGCAATACGGAATAACAAAAGACAGGATACTTAAAATACTTGTTGAAATAAGGGGCAGCCAGAGAGTTACCGACCAGAACCCTGAAGATAAATACCAGGCTCTGAGCCGTTTCGGCAAAGATATAACAGATCTTGCCCGAAAGCAGAAACTGGACCCCGTAATAGGCAGGGATGATGAGATAAGAAGAGTAATACAGGTGCTTTCAAGGAGAACAAAAAACAATCCTGTGCTCATAGGAGAACCGGGCGTAGGGAAAACCGCAATAGTGGAAGGGCTGGCCCAGAGAATAATATCAGGTGACATACCGGAGGGATTGAAAGATAAAAAAGTTATATCCCTTGATATAGGCGCAATGGTGGCAGGTTCAAAATACAGGGGAGAGTTTGAAGACAGGCTTAAAGCTGTACTCAAGGAGATATCAAAATCTGAAGGAAACATTATCATATTTCTTGATGAGTTGCATACAATTGTTGGTGCAGGAGCTGCAGAGGGAGCTATAGATGCATCAAATATGTTAAAGCCTATGCTTGCGCGCGGCGAGCTCCATGCAATAGGCGCAACGACTCTTGATGAATACAGAAAACATATTGAAAAAGATGCTGCCCTTGAAAGAAGATTCCAGCCGGTTTTAATAAACGAGCCTTCAGTGCAGGATACAATTGCAATTCTGAGGGGACTGAAGGAGAAGTATGAGGTGCATCATGGTGTCAGGATAAAAGATTCAGCGCTTATTGCAGCAGCTATGCTGTCTGAAAGATATATATCTGACAGGTTTATGCCTGACAAGGCAATAGATTTAATAGATGAGGCAGCTTCAAGGCTAAGAATAGAAATTGACAGCATGCCCACAGAGATAGATGAAATAGAGCGAAGAATAAAGCAGCTTGAAATAGAAGAGCAGGCTTTAAAAAAAGAAAAAGATAAAGCATCCAGGGAACGTGAGGAAAAATTAAAAAAAGAGCTTTCTGAGCTTAAGGAAAAAAGCAATGCGATGAAGGCACACTGGCTTGAAGAAAAAAAAGCGATAAGCATGATAAGGAATTTAAAAGAGCAGCTTGAAAAAACAAGGCTTTCAGCCGAACAGGCCGAAAGAGATGCAGACCTTGCCAAAGCTGCAGAATTGCGGTATGGAAAGATGCTTCAAATACAGAAAGAGCTTGAAGATGAGAATAAAAAACTCGAGTCCCTGCAGAAAGACCGAAAGATGCTGAAAGAAGAAGTTGATGAAGAAGATATTGCAGAAACTGTATCGAAGTGGACAGGTATTCCAGTATCAAGGCTTGTTGAAGGTGAAATAGAAAAACTTATCAGCATGGAAGAAAGGTTAAAACAAAGAGTGATCGGCCAGGATGAAGCCATAAAGACAATATCTGATGCTATAAGAAGGGCCCGCGCCGGGCTACAGGACCCGAACAGGCCGGTGGGCTCATTTATTTTTGTGGGGCCCACAGGCGTGGGCAAAACTGAGCTTGCAAAAGCTCTTGCAGGATTTTTATTTGACGATGAAAGATCAATGATAAGAATTGACATGTCGGAATATATGGAAAAACATACAGTTTCAAGGCTTATAGGTGCTCCGCCGGGATATGTGGGCTATGATGAAGGCGGATATCTTACAGAGGCGGTCAGGAGAAAGCCATACAGTGTAATACTTATGGATGAGATAGAAAAAGCCCATCCAGATGTTTTCAATATACTTCTTCAGATAATGGACGACGGCCGCTTAACAGACGGGCATGGAAGGACAGTGGATTTTAAAAATACAGTAGTAATAATGACGTCAAATATTGGCAGCCAGTGGATAGTAGAACTTGAGGCCAAAGACGAAGAAGAAATGAAAAGAAGGATAAATGAATCAATGAAGGCAAGCTTTAAGCCAGAATTTTTAAACAGGGTTGACGATATAATCATATTTCACAGGCTGGGTATAGAGCAGATAAAAGATATAGTAGACCTGCAGCTAGAGATTTTAAGGAAAATGCTGGAAGAGAAAAAAGTCAAATTAAAAATAACAGATAAAGCAAAAGAATTTCTTGCAAATGCCGGATTTGACCCGGTTTATGGAGCAAGGCCTTTAAAAAGGGTAATACAGAATGAGGTCCAGAATGCGCTTGCCCTGAAAATATTAAACGGTGAAATAAAAGAAGACAGCACGGTCACAGTGGACGCCGCGGGCATGCAGGATAGCAAACTTGACTTTAAAATACAAAATTAATTTTTAATTTTGTATTGCCTGCCGGTTTTGATAAATGCTTTTATATTTTCTACAGGCGTTTCCTGTGGAAGGTCGCAACCTGTGCTTAATATGTAATTCGGATAATCCTTTGTCTTGTCAAGAAGGTCTTTAACCTCTTTTGACACATTTTCAGGAGTCTGCCTTAGCATTGTGGTGGATGGATTTATATTTCCCATAACGACTATGTTTTGAGGCACCTTTTTTAACACATCATGCATGTGTACTCCCATATCTTCAGAATCCAGGCTCAGTGCATCTATTCCTGAATCAACCATCTGGTCTATTAAATGCATAGTATTGCCGCATGTGTGATAAACTGTATCCACACCGCTGAACTTGATGCTTTCGATTATGCGGTTAACATAAAACGCTGAGAAATGTTTAAACTGGCTCGGGCCAAGCATAACCGCTGTAGGCTCAAGTACGCATATCAGTTCTGCGCCTGCAGAAATTAAAAGCGTAGCGTATTCCCTTATTTTTTCTGTAACAAAACTGCAAAGGTAATGTAGCCTTTTTGGGTCAAGGGCGGTTGCCATAGCTGCCTCATCGGCTCCGATTATCAGTGCTACGACAGAGTAGGGGCCTGTTATATACGCCCCCCTTATAATATCTTCAGGAAGCCCAACACTCATAAGCTTCATTGTCTCGACATAACCCATCACCCTGCTGTCAAAAGAAATGTTTATATCCTTTAATTTCTCTATCTCACCTGTGTCAAAATGGCTCTTTGGCACTGTTGCAGAATCTTCTTTTGGAAAAATCGTATATCTTCCGAGAGCATTTGCTTCAATAGAAAGATCCATAAGAGGAAATACAATATCCGGCTTGAATTCATATGCTATTTTTTTAATGGCCCTGAAATGTTCCCCGAAATTCTGCTGTGCAAGTTTAATATTGCTTTCAACTATTTCAACTCCGGGAAATCCGACCAGGGGCGCCACAAGCCTTCTGCCTTTTTTATAATAATCATTGGCTATTTCCAGTATATTTTTTTCTTTCATAAAATTCTCTTTTCTGCTTAATTAAGCTAACTTAATTAAATTTATAATATTCTGTTTTAAGATATTTTTCACTATTTTTTAATAAAATAATTCAAATC
>JAFGMJ010000264.1 GCA_016927635.1 Actinomycetota bacterium | reverse complement strand
TTTGTCAATAATTGCCGGAAATATTTTTATAAAAATCTTAGCTGATAATTGATTTATATTCTGATATCCTTATTATATAATATTTCATTGCAGTATTTGCCATAATGTAATTTAATTAAGATTTTATCTGTAAACTTAAAAATCTTTGGGCAAATGTAATTTGTTAATAATAAAAAATATTAAAAAATGAGGAGAACAGATGAGTGAATATACTACAATATCAGAGATCTTTGCAAGGGAAATCCTTGATTCAAGGGGCAATCCAACTGTAGAAGTTGAAACAATACTTGAAAGCGGCGCTGTTGGAAGGGCTGCCGTACCATCAGGGGCTTCAACTGGAGCGTTTGAAGCAGTCGAGCTTCGTGACGGTGATAAAAAAAGATATATGGGCAAAGGCGTCATAAAAGCTGTTACAAATGTAAATGATGTTATCGCTCCTGAGCTTGAAGGTTTTGATGCAATAAACCAGAGAGAAATTGACCAGATAATGCTTGAACTTGACGGAACTGAAAATAAGGAAAACCTTGGCGCAAATGCTGTGCTGGGGGTCTCCCTTTCAGTTGCAAAAGCTGCTGCTGCTGCTTTGGAAATACCGCTGTATAAATATATCGGGGGGGTAAATTCATATATTCTTCCTGTACCCATGATGAATATATTAAACGGCGGCAAACATGCTGACAACAGTGTGGATCTGCAGGAATTTATGGTAATGCCTGTTGGCGCTGAAAGTTTTGTGGAAGCCCTAAGGATATGTGCTGAGGTTTTCCATACTTTAAAGAGTGTGCTGAAAAAGGATGGAATGAGCACTTCGGTAGGGGATGAAGGCGGGTTTGCGCCCAATCTTAAGACAAATGAGGATGCCATAAAATACATAATTAAAGCAATTGATGAAGCCGGATATAAGCCGGGAAAAGATGTATTCATCGCTCTTGACCCTGCAGCAACAGAGCTTTACAGGGATGGAAAATATAACCTTGAAGGCGAGGGTAAAATACTTACATCTGCTGAAATGGTGCAGTATTATGAAGATCTTTCAGGAAAATATCCGATTATTTCCATTGAAGACGGCATGGCTGAGGAAGACTGGGACGGCTGGAAATTGCTGACAGATAAAATAGGAAATAAGGTGCAGATTGTGGGTGACGATCTTTTTGTAACCAATACCGAAAGGCTTTCAAAAGGAATAAAACTGGGAGTTGCTAATTCAATACTGATTAAAGTAAACCAGATAGGTACACTTTCAGAGACACTGGATGCAATTGAAATGGCAAAGAAAGCAGGTTATACTGCTGTTGTTAGCCATCGTTCCGGTGAAACAGAGGATACTACTATTGCTGATATAGTAGTTGCAGTAAATGCAGGGCAGATAAAAACAGGAGCACCTTCAAGAACAGACAGGGTTGCAAAATACAATCAGCTTATAAGAATAGAAGAAGAGCTTTACAATGAAGCAAAATACCCCGGGCTGGCTGCTTTCTATAATATAAAAAAATAAAAAATACCGGATAAATTAACAGGAGTTAAAATAGTTAAGGCCTCATATTAGAGACCATATTTTAACTGCCAGGTTTTTATTTCATGTTAACCGGAAAAACTGTCATAGCAAATATTTCTGAAGAAGTAAAGAGAAAAATCCTGGACAAAAAAGAGCCAGGTGATTTTACTATGAATAAAAAAACAAAAAAAATAGTTCTTCTTACAAATGACGATGGTATAGAAGCAAATGGCCTTAAAACTCTTTACAGCACTTTTTCCAGTGACGACAAGTATGATGTGCGCATAGTTGCGCCTGACAGGGAAAGAAGTGCCGTAGGGCATGCAATAACCGTTTTTGACCCCATATCTGTCAAAAAAGAATATATAGACGGGACTTTCTGCGGATACTCTGTGGACGGCACGCCTGCTGATTGTGTTAAGCTTGCAATAAATGCAATAATCAAAAAAAAACCTGATATTTTAATATCCGGAATTAACAGGGGCGCAAATGTAGGGGAGAATATAATATATTCAGGCACAGTATCAGCTGCTACCGAAGGTACCATTTACGGAATACCTGCAATTGCAGCTTCAGTGGACAGCTTCAGGGATTTGGATTATTCTTTTGCGGCAGCATTTATAAAAAAAGTGGCTGACCTAATACTTGGGCTTAAAAAATTTCCAAAACGTACTCTTCTTAACGTAAATATTCCTGCAGTTGAAGAAAAAGAAATAAAAGGTATTAAAATAACACGCCAAAGCGATGTCAAATTCAGGGACATATTTATCAAAAGGGTGGATCCGCGCGGAAGGGAATATTACTGGATGGATGGCCAGTATGAAACATGCAAATGTGACAGCGATACTGATTTTGCGGCCCTCAGAAGCAATTTTATTTCAATAACTCCGATACAGCATGATATGACAGACTATAAAAAGTTTGAATATTTTAAAAAAGCAATTATTTTGTGAATTTAAAAAATGGCATGAAAAACCAATTTATTAAAGACTTAAAACCACAGAGCCCAGTTGACTCTGTATTTTTGATTTCAAGAAAAAATATAAAAAAGAAAAAGAATAATGAGCAGTACTGCATATTAAGCCTTATGGATAAAAGCGGCAGTATAGATGCAATATTCTGGACGGAGGCATGCATCGCTCTTGATCTTTTAAAAAAAGGCAGGTTTGAAGAAGGAACCTATGTAAAAGTAACCGGCACAGTATCTGAGTACAGGGGCATAAAACAGCTTGATATAAACAGCATCAAAGATTTAGGCAAAGATGAGGGAAAAATCATTTCCAGTGCTGATTTTGTAAAGACAGCCAAAAGAAGCGCAGACGACATGATTTCTGAGCTTAAACAAATGTATCTTGGCTTTGGTAATAAGTATTTAAAGAAACTAATGAGCCTCTTTTTTGACAATGATGCTTTTGCAGAAGCTTTCTGTTTTTCTCCAGCAGCTGTTCAGTATCACCACGCATATGTCGGCGGCCTGATTGAGCACAGCCTTTCTGCGGCAAAAATATGTGATTTTCTGTCAAGCTGTTATGATAATATTGACAGGGAACTTTTAATTTCAGGAGCACTTCTCCATGATGTTGGCAAGATGGAGGAATACTATACTGAAAACAATGGCGCAATTATTAAAATGAGCGATAAAGGTAAACTTTTAGGCCATATAACTATAGGGTATGGTATGGTTCTGGATAAAATAGAATCTATTAAAGATTTTCCACCTGAGTTAAGGGACAGGCTGCTGCATATTATACTCAGCCATCATGGACATAAGGAGTTTGGCAGCCCAAAAAGGCCAAAGACTCTGGAAGCTTTTATAGTCTATCATGTGGATCATATGGATGCCGATATAGGAGGCTTTAATGCAATACTTGAAGACAACGCTTATTCGGAAGACTGGTCAGAATATTTGAAAAATTTTGAAAGAGCTTTGTATATTAAAGCTCCGGCTTATCTTGAGAATAAAAGCATTAATGCGTCCGGTCCGGAAAATGGCCAGGATGGTCTTTTTTAGTATTTAAGTTATAAATCAAATCCTTCTCAAACGGTTTCTTATACATTTTTCTGCATTAAAATATTCAATCCTTTAAAAAATTTTAAAAAATATTTATTGAGGTATATAATGGAAAAATAAAAGATTTTTATGTAATTATTTGTTTAAAATAAATATTTATATATTTTTATGAAGGGAGCAATTATGTCTGTTGTAACTTTTTCCAGGTTTGAAGGCAGCGGCGGCTTTGAAATTGCCAGGAATGTTTCAGCAAGACTGGGTTATAAATTTGCCGACAAAGAGCTGGTGCAGCGCATAATGGAGCAGTACAGTTTATTTGATTTTAAAAAAATTTACGACGAAAAGCTGAGCTTCTGGGAGAAATATTCGACGGTAACATTTGACATACTGAGTTTTTTTGACAGAGTGATTCGCTCAATTGCAAAAAACGGCAATGCTGTCATAGTGGGACGAGGAAGTTTTTTCAGCCTGGCAGAATATAGCGACGTTTTAAATGTCATGATACATGCACCCCTTGAGACAAGAGTGCGCACAATTATGGAAAGAGATGGGCTGTCTGATTTTTCTGCAGCAGAAAAAATGGTCCGTGAACAGGACAATATAAGAAAATCATTCATAGAAATCACCTACAATGTAAAATGGAACCGTTTGAATAATTTTGACCTTGTTTTTAATACTGCAAAGATAGATCCCGGCACTGCAGTTGAAATGATAATATCTGCTGTACAGTCTCTTGAGAAAAACATCTCCCCTGGCGCATCACTTACCAAAGATATCAAAGAAGACGAGGTGCTGGACAAGGTTGTACGGGATGTATTAAACGATTAAAAGAGCCAGAATATATTTTTTAACATTTTTACTTCAGCGACAGTGCGACCGGAAGATGGTCTGACGCAGTGCTGTAGGCTACATTATAATCTGATATTTCTATATCCGGCGTTACCCATATATAGTCTATTCTTCCGTAAGGCTCATAATGGACCCATGTAAGCTCGTTTTGTTTGCCAAGGGAAACAGCAGAATCTATAAGCCCTGCATCATGCAGCATTTCTATTTCTTTATCACCGGTGGTTGCATTGAAATCACCGCAGATAGCAGTTCTTCCAAAACCTTCCCACTGTTCAAGCAGCGCTTTAACCTGGGCCTGCCTTTTAACGCTATCGCCTGCAATGTGATGCAGATGTGTGCTTAAAACATTTATATTTTCTATTTGGGCATCCCCGGTGTTAACATTTGCATAAATAAAGCTTCTCCTCAAAGGAGCATCCAGTCTGGGAAGGAAACCGCTTTTAATAAGGTTTATGGGGTATTTGCTAAGTATTGCATTTCCCCATATAAGATCAGAAGCAGGCATGAAAAGATGGTAATTCATTTCCAGCCTATCGGCAAGCCAAAGATAGACATCTGCAGACCCGTTTATTACCCATCCCCTTGAAACTTCATTGAGGCAAACTATATCTGCTTTCTCTTTTTCTATTACCCGGGCAATACTTTCAAGGTCCTGGTAACCGTCAATATTAAAACCCTGGTGAATATTGTAGTGTACAAGCCTTATAAAATCCTTTTTTTGAAAATAAGTCCTGCCGATTGAAGCAGGCAACAAAAGCAGGGCAGGAAGTATAAAAAGCATAAGCATAATCAGTATTGTGCTGTACCTAAGAATGTTTTCTTTTAAAAGCGGCTTTTTTTCGTTCTTAAATTTATTTGTCCTGTTTTGCATTATTTCAATTAAAAGATTTTTTAAAGAAAACCCCAGAAATACTGATAATAATGAAAAAAAGGATATCATAGCGGCAGCAATCATCTGTATCATCCAGCCTTTAAGCGGCAATACCAGGTCATAGGTGCCATAATATATGAATGCAAATATAAAAATAAGAATACCGCTTATTGCAGAAGCGGAGATATTTTTCCACGGTGTCTTAACTATAGCTTTCGAAGCTGCCCTGTTAAAAACTGTCAGCAGCAGCCACCAGCCGCAAAGATTGCCAGAAATAACCTGTATTATATACAAGTTGCCTGGAGCTGGTGGCCAGAATGCCAAAACAAAAACTGCAGCAGATATAACTGTAATGATATATCTCAATAATTTTACTCTGATAAGATAAATAAAAGCAATTGCTGCTGCATTGGAAAAGATTATTATACTTAATGACCGGGCTGTATCCAGCCCTGTTATAGAATTTAAAGCCGCTATGTTTTGAAACTGGTAAAGCTGTAAAAAAACGAAAGGCATAAATGCTGTAATGGAGTAAAAAACAGCAGACGAGCCGTCAGTATAGCTATTATTTCGCTCAAGATTTTTGCTCACCAATATTGCAATTATAGTTTGAATGGCAATGAGTATAATTAACAGAAAAAATACCGTATATTCAAAGCGCCAGACAATATCCCATGTGCCTAAAAAACCGTTAATGGCGGTGTTTAAAGCAAAACCGAAAAGAAATGCCGGGAAAAAAGTGTAAAACAGTTTTATTTTTCTTTCCTGTAAAAGAATAATGAAAAATACAATACTGACAATCCAGAGTAAAACGCCCAGCCCCGATGCGGCAAGTGAAAGCGGTGACCAGCGGCATAACTGAATGCAAAGCCTCAATGCTGATATAGAAAATATAAGTATAAAAAAAAGCATTCTTTTATTGAGTAACCTGAATAAAAAACCGGCTGGAAAAACCAGCAGGAAAGTCACAAGTGCATAAATTGCAACATCTGTAAGGTCTATAGAAGGCCTTTCGCGGAAAAAATTTACAAGCAGTGAAAAAAAAGAATTTATAAGCTGAAGGCCGAATAAAGTATTGATGGCTATAAGCGAAAAATAAAGCCATGGAAAATTAAGGGTAATGCTGTTTTTAATAAAATTTTCTTCTTTCATATTTTAACTATTTCACGGTAAGTATAATTTTTAAATTTAAACATAATTCTAATGATTTTCTTCTATAGTATCAATTTTTTTATATGGACTATTAA
>JAFGMJ010000263.1 GCA_016927635.1 Actinomycetota bacterium | reverse complement strand
TGTTGTGATCCACGGATGGATAATGAAGGGTGCGGAAAAACTGTCAAAGTCAAAGGGCATTACACTTGACCCTGATGAGATGTCTGACGAATACGGTACAGATGCAATAAGATACTTTTTCACAAGAGAGATATCGTTTGGGATTGATGGCTCATTTACAGCACAGTCAATGCAGAAAAGATACAACGCCGAGCTTTCAAATGATTATGGAAATCTTGTTTCAAGAACTCTTGCAATGATAGGCAAATACAGAAATGGAGTAATCCCCGGAGCCACATCCGGCGATGAGTCTTTAAAAGTAAACTGGCTAAAAACTAAAAAAGCTGCTGTTGAGTCTATAAAAAGGTGGGATTATACAAACTGCTTAATTTCCATATGGGATTTTATAAATATGACAAATAAATATATTGAAGACAGCAAGCCATGGGAGCTGGCAAAATACAATAGCAAGTCTGATGCAGACAAACTTGACAATATACTTTATAGCCTGGCTGAGTCTATAAGGCTTGCCACAATACTTGTAATGCCATTTATGCCCAAAGTAAGCGAAAAAATATTTTCCCAGCTTGGAATAGAAATAAACCCGGATGATATTTTTCTTGAGAAATGGGGAAACTGGGGCGAATTTAAGGGCAATACAAAAACCGGGCATAGGGAAATACTGTTTCCAAGAATTGAGGATGAAAAAAAACAGTGATAAATCAAAACCCTTATTATTTCATAGACACCCATGCGCACCTGGACATGCTGAAAAAAATGACTCCAGATGATGCAGTTATGCAATCACAAAAAGAGGGCGTAAAATATATTATCAATCCTGGCTCAAGTCTTTCAGGTAGCATAAAATCATGTGAGTATTCTGCAATATTTGAAAATGTCTACTCGGCTATAGGGGTTCATCCTCATGATGCTGAAGATTTTGACAGTAAAACCCTATATGAAATGGAAAAGCTTATAAAAGAAAACAGCAAAAAAATCGTTGCTGTCGGCGAGACGGGCTTTGACTATTTCAGGAATTTAAGCCCGAAGAAAGCCCAGGAAAAGGCTTTTGCCTCCCAGGTAGAGCTTGCTTTAAAATACAGGCTGCCTGTTATTATTCATGACAGGGATGCACATGAAGATACTCTTGAACTGCTGAAAAAATATTCAGTTAAAACATCCGGAAACGACGCATTAAAAGCAGTAATACACTGCTTTTCAGGCAGCACGGATTTTGCGCTTAAATGCCTTGAACTGGGGTTTTTCATTTCTTTTACCGGTGTTATAACTTTTCCAAACGCAAAGGAACTGGCACAGACAGTAAAGGAAGTGCCGCTTGAAAGGATATTTTTGGAAACTGACGCGCCTTTTCTGGCTCCGCAGGAAAAAAGGGGGCAGGAAAATTATCCGGGCTTTGTAAAATACATAGCAGAAAAAATCGCCACCATAAAAGGGCTTCAAATCTCAGAAGTTGCCCAGGTGACATCAGACAATGCACATAATTTTTTCAGGATAAGGCGTGATAATTAAAATTTGGATTATTTTTAATTATGGCTCAATATATAAGTTCTCCTTCAGTAACTGCAGATATACTTAAAAAATTTGGTATTAAATTAAGAAAGAATCTTGGCCAGAATTTTCTTACCGATACAAATATTCTCAAAAAAATAATAAAGCTTTCCGGTATAAATAAAAGCGAAACAATACTTGAGGTTGGAAGCGGTATAGGCTCTCTAACAGAACTTATACTTGAGCAGGCCCAAAAGGTAATATGCATAGAGCTGGATGCAAGGCTTGTTTCAGTGTTTAAGGAAATAATGAAAACTTATAATTTAGATAATGCAGTACTTATTGAAAAAGATGCAATGCGGCTTGATTATTTATTACTTTCCAGGGATTATTCAATAAAAAAAATGGTATCAAATCTTCCTTATAAAATTGCCGCGCCGCTTATTTTAAAGATACTCCTGGAAGCTCCAGGTATTGAAAAAATGTATCTTACAATACAGAAAGACATAGCAGAAAGGCTCCTGGCAAAAAAAGGTGATAAGAACTACAGCTCTTACAGTATAAAAACCGGATTTTTGGCAGATTTTAAAATACTTTTTAATATACAGAAGACCTGCTTTATGCCGGCTCCCCATGTTGATTCGGTATTTATAGAAGTTTCAGCCAGGGAAAGAAACCTTGAAGGCAATGTTTATAAGTATCAGGATAGAAGTCTTTCACTCCAGCAGGTAAAAAGATTTTTTAATTTTATTGATGCTTGTTTTGCAAACAGAAGGAAAAAAATGATAAATTCAATCGAAAATAGCGGTGCCGTCTTGCCTGTTGACAAAATGGATTTAATGATTAAAATGCTACATGTTATTGGTAAAAATAAGGATATCAGGGCGGAGCAACTTGAATTAAATGATTTCCTGGAAATATTTATTGCACTGGAAAATGATAATAACCTAAATTATTAATCTGTATTTCTGGTTATATTTTTAAAATTTTTATTAATTTATATGACAATTAGCAGAAACATAACAATAAAATCAGCAGGTAAGATAAATCTGTACTTAAATGTCAGTAAAAAATTAAGGCCTGATGGTTATCATGAGATTAAATCCATAATGCAGAGCGTGAGTCTTTCAGATGAGCTGACTTTTTATGTATCACACAATTTTGGATTGCAACACCCGGATAACGGAAAAAACTTACCTATAAGTAATTTAAACTCGGGCAGGCTCAGAAACCATAATAGTGAAAACAGACTTGACGGTACAGGTGGCAATGGAATAAACATTTCATGCAATAATATAGATATACCGCTTAATGAAAAAAACCTTGTTCACAAAGCGGCTTTTTTAATACTTAACAGGTTTAATCTTAATAAGAAATACAGAATAGATATAAATATAAAAAAAAGCATACCTGTCAGCGCTGGGCTTGCCGGAGGTAGTACAAACGCTGCAGCAACGCTGGTGGCCCTTAACAGAATATTTGGCTTAAAGCTTTCTGAAGACGAGCTAAAGATTCTTGGCAATGAAGTCGGGTCTGATGTTCCTTTTTGCATATCCGGCGGAACTGCGCTTGTAGAGGGTAAGGGTGAGTTAATATCTAAATTGCCGGATATGCCATTTTACTGGGTTGTGCTTGCAATAAACGGTAAGAAGTTTTCTTCCGGGGATGTATATGACAGATTTGACCTGATAGGGAAAGAGAAGACATCAAAACACAGTACCCTTGTTGAAAACCTGATACAGAAAAACTATAAGATGTTTTTTTCTAATTTAGATAACGACCTTGAAAAGGTGGTTACTTATGAAGATGCAATGGTTAATACTTTGAAAAATACAGCCAGGGAACTTGGATCATTTGCTTCGCAAATGACAGGCAGCGGCCCCGCTATTTTTGCATTTTGCAATGATCTTCAATCAGCAAGAAGAGTTTACTCAGGGCTTGAAAAAATAACAGATAAAGTATTTTTATCTTACACAACACCTGATAGCCAGAGTTTTTTAAACTAAAAAGAATAAGCTTGCAGCAATATTTCCTCAATTAAAATACTCTTTATTATTTTTGATTATTTTGTTTAAATATATTTAATCCTGGGGAGTAGCCAAGCGGTAAGGCAGCGGGTTTTGGTCCCGCGATCGTAGGTTCGAATCCTGCCTCCCCAGCCAAACCGTACGAATAGGCTCTAAATTTGAAGAAATGCCGCTGTATGAGGTGTTTTTTGCCGGTTCGAACATTTTATATTCTCTCTCAAGTGCAGGATATCCATTCGCTACGGGTATCAACCATTCTTCCGGTTGGATATAACTGTTGCAGTAGTAATGGTCTATTCTTTTACAATGGTATTTGCACAGGACTACAGCTCAATTATTTTTTTGTCATATTTCCACTTGCTGCTGCCAAAACCGGGAAGGCCAAGAAATGAAGGAATAAAGCAAGCAAGCACCAAAAGTATAACGGCACTGCCCGCAATGGAAATTATTATTATCTTTTTTTCCTGCTTTTATTTTTAAAATGCATTTCCACATTTTGTGCAATACATTTCTTTACACCTAGCCCTTGTCCCCAATGACATTTATTTCAGCAAGCTGCCCTGCAAATTGCCAGCCGAATCCGTAAACCCTTATTTCTTTAATGAGCTGGGGTTGACTGTCAAGCTCAAGAAGATTGGGGCTTATATACCAGAACCATTTATCTTTAGTAACCAGGCTGTAATTAAGTTTATCGTAGTAGGTAATGTTTGAATAAAAAAACCCATGGTGCCATTCTTTATCTTCACCATTAATATCCA
>JAFGMJ010000027.1 GCA_016927635.1 Actinomycetota bacterium | reverse complement strand
TTTTTTTGTCCACTTTGGCCCTTTCGTCTATTCTCATCCCGGCAACCCACATTATCTTTTCACGATCAAAAAATAATGGTATATCAGACCTTCGGCTTGCAGGTATTTTTGCATCAATAAAAAAATCATGAAGTTTTTTAAAATTTTTCATTCCCAGCGGAATAAAACTCTGGCCCGCCTTCTCTGTCCCTTTCATCACAGAGACAGGCTCGTAAATCTTATCAAAATCCAGGTATGCCTCTGAGGCAGGATCCGTTTTTTCCCGCAACATTATACAGGGGTCGGCAATATTTCCGGCACTGTGATTTAAATTTTTTAAATGCTCTTTATTTTCTTTTTCAGGGGTTTTTTTATTAGCTGTGGCATTTATTGCCAGATATTTTTCCTTATCCTTTTTTTGCAAATGTATAAGCAGCTCTTCTTTTTTTATGATTTCAGAATAAACCCTTACATTCAGCTCTTTAATTAAAACCGTGGTCCCGGGTTCAATAATATGATGCAGGCAAGTATTACTTTTTTTTATGGATTTTTTCATAAAATGGGCTTCAGCATAGAACTTCAGCGTATCAAATTCTTTTTTCACCCATAAATCATCCGATAGCTTTATTTTCTTGTTTTCACCGCCATAGAAAATAAATTTTACAATTTCTTCAAGGCTTCTGCTCTTTATATCTGTCGCACTTTCCCGTATTGCTTCAACAGCAGAAATTATTATCCTCTTTTGAATGGAAACAGGATAATTTGAAAGTTCCTGAACTTTTAAGCTTACAGAAATTATTTTCCCGTCTTCAGTTTCAAAGACGCCTTTTTTAAAAAGGAAAGATTTGGCAAGGGTAGCCAGAAACTGTTCTTCCTGCCTCAGTATTTCGATAGTCTTAAGAACCCTGTCTTCAAAACCTGGGCAAATCTTTTCATTTATAAAAGGTATGAGAAGGTTTCTTATTCTGTTTCTGAAGTATACGTTTTCAAGATTTGTCCTGTCAATGCAGTACCTGATGCCGTTTGAGTCCAGGTATTCTTTTATCTGGTTTTTGCGGCAGTTAATAAGCGGCCTTATAAAAACCCCTTCTGAAGGTTTTATCCCGCAGAGGCCCCGCATTGCAGAACCCCTGAAAAGATTCATAAAAAAAGTCTCAATGCTGTCATCAGCTGTATGGCCGGTTGCAATTTTATTTATGCCGTGCTTTTTAGCAATGCTTTTAAGATTGTCGATGCGAATATTTCTTGCGCCCTCCTGGAAGGTCAGTTTTTTTTCCCTGCACCATGCATGCGCATCTATTTCCTTTTTAAAAAGCTTCAGGCCCAGAGAGCTGCAAAAGTTTTCAACAAATATTGCATCCTTTCCAGACTGTCCTTCCCTGGTTTTATGGTCCAGGTGAAAACAGTAAATCTTCAGCTTATATTCATCTTTTATATTTAAAAGTGCATGAGTAAGAAAAACTGAATCTGGTCCTCCAGAAACAGAAACCAGCACAGAATCACCCTTTTGCAGCATTTCTCTTGCGGTCACTGTTTTTTTGACTTCATTTAAAAGGTCTTTTTTTATTTTTTTCCCGTACATCTGACCTGGCCTTAGCCTGCCGCATAATTAAGCCGTTCAATGCTTTTTGCATGGCCGTCTTTTTCATCTATTTCAATAATCACACCGTTTACCCAGTTATCATTTTCTGCAACGACAAATTTTTGTGGCATCATTTTTAAAAATTTATCTATAATAAGCTCTTTTTTAACCCCTATTACAGAATCTCTTGGGCCCACCATTCCAGAATCAGATATATACGCAGTACCTTTGGGTAATATCCTTTCATCAGCGGTCTGGACATGCGTATGCGTACCAATCACGGCACTCACTCTTCCGTCAAGATACCATCCCATGGCAACTTTTTCACTTGTGGCCTCAGCATGAAAATCAACAATTATAACTGGCGTTATGCTTTTAATTTCCTCAAGAAGTTCGTCCATTTTCCTGAATGGACAGTCAAGGTTTTCCATAAAAACTCTTCCGCATATGTTTATTACTGCTGTTTTTGTTCCATTGGTTTTACCGGAAGAAAAAATACAGTATCCATTGCCCGGAGTCAATGGCGGAAAATTTGCAGGTTTTAAAAGCCTGCCTTCATACTCTATATATTCATATATTTCTTTTTTATTATATATATGATTTCCACTTGTCAGTACATCTATTCCACAACCAAACAAAATATCAGCAACTTTCGGGTTTATTCCAAAGCCTCCGGCAGAATTTTCACCATTAGCTATAACCATATCAATATCATTGTTTTTTATTAGCCATGGCAGTTCATTTATGACGCATGCTCTGCCGGGGTTACCGATAATATCGCCTAAAAATAAAATTTTCATATTTTCCTTTCCGGATATTCATTTAATCCGTCATTTCCAGAAATTGATTTTCCAGTTATCTTCGGCATCTTTAATAAGCGAGATTTCTATATCCTTATATATTTTTTCTTCACCATCATATGTATCTATAAGGTCTATGCCAACTATTGCAATATTGTTTTTGACTTCTATCCATTTTGTTTCAATCTTGACTATTGCTGTAACATCTTTGAATTCATCTATAAAATCATCTACATCTTGCCCGGTAACGTTTTCTTGACGGTATTGATTTGAATTCTGCATTGCGCTTTTATCATCCTGCTGTCCTGTATCAGTTTTTTTAATATATATGTATGAATATGCTCCGGCAAAGTCTTTTTCAATTATACAGTTAAAGAAGTCTTCTACCGTAGCAACAGCAGCTTTTTCTATATCAGATTTATTTATCCTGCTTATTATGCCATTCTTAAAATCTTCAATACTGCTGCATCCCGTTGACGCTGATAATAAGAAATACAGCATTACTATAAAAATAAGCAGAACTGAAATATATTTAGTATATTTTCTTAAATTCATAAACCTGCCCATTAGAAAAAATGAAATGATTTACCAATCCGGCTTAAATTTGGTAGCGGGGATAGGATTCGAACCTATGACCTTCGGGTTATGAGCCCGACGAGCTACCAGACTGCTCCACCCCGCAATAAATGAAGAATTGCATCTGCCTGTAAGTACGCGTTATATATTATACTGATTTTATTTTTTTTTCAAACTTTTAATTCCTGAAATTTGCAGGACTCTTTTCAACTCTTTCAGACAGTACATTTTTAAAAGCAAATTTTGTTTTAAGAAACTCCTTGACCATTGAAATTGTAGAAAGGTCCAGCCTTAAAAGCGGATACACTTCATCATTTTCTTTTATATAAAAGCCGTTTTTTATCAAAAATTTTATAGGTATTATTGGACTGTTTACATATTCATCTATGTCAATATCGTCTATTATTCTTTTGGCAACTGACTCTATAGAACACACATTAGTTTTTATAAGATCCTTTTCCAGAGATATAAGCAGTTTTTTGCCCACACCAAGATTCCTGTACTCAGGCAACACATAAATGCATCCTAAAAATATGCTGGCTGGATCCGGCGGATAGAAATTAAAAAGTTTGAGTTTTGGAAAAAGATAATATTTGCCCGCAAGCAATATGCCTATGCATTTTTTACTGCTGAAAGCAACTTTGGCAATGCCTCCATTTTCAATAAAAAAAGGAAGGAATTTTCTTTTACTGCTTTTACTTTTGATTTCGAAAAACCTGCTTTTAATAAATTCCCACACCGTAACACCTGCATTCAAATTATCAAACAAACTTATGCTGCTGTTATCGGTCCAGAAGGAGCAGTTGACGCATTTTAATTTGACCTTATCAAGCTTATCAATAGTAAGATCTTTTATTGTAAAATTTAAATTAACCATGCTTTGAATTTTTAATCTTTTTAAGATAT
>JAFGMJ010000026.1 GCA_016927635.1 Actinomycetota bacterium | reverse complement strand
AACATATAAAAAATATAAAATCAAATAATAATTCGTATTGACTATTATTTTCAATCATATATAATACTATTACGTTCAATTATTGAATATATATGTACTTTATTGTTTATTTTAAGTAAATTAATAAATTCTGTTTTTTGGCTTAATAAAAATAATCATCATTAAAAAGACAAATCAAGGAGGAAATTAAATGCATTATGACAAAAACTGGGCAAAAATAGACCCGTTGTCTGTTCCCGATATGAAGGTGCCTGCTCCAGGTCCCAGGTCAAAAGAACTTCACAAAAGAGCTGAGAAGTATATGAAAGGGTATTCTTCACAGGTAAAGTTATTTCCCGTTGCCTTTGAAAGCGGCCATGGCGTCACTCTTACGGATGCAGATGGCAACAAATATATAGATTTTTCTTCAGGTATTTATGTAACAAATTTGGGGCACTGCCATCCAAAAGTCGTTGAATATTTACAGAAATATACTGCCCAGCTTATGAACTGTCATGATTTCACAACAGAAATAAAGGCATTATTTCTGGAAAAACTTGCATCAGTGACTCCTGCTAATCTCAATGGCATTCAAATGTACTGTGCGGGATGCGAATCTGTAGAGGCGGCAATGAGGGCAGCCAGGGGCATTACGGGAAAATATGAGTTCTTTTCATTCTATGGAGACTTCCACGGAAAGACTATGAGCGCAGTATCAGTTACCCAGGTTGCAGACTCCACTACCGGCCCAAGGGCTACAGGTATGCACCTTGCGCCAAATGGGCACTGTTATCATTGCGCTTTTGATAAAAAATATCCTGAATGCGGGCTTTTCTGCGTTAAAGCACTTGAAAAACAGATACAAATGGAAGGTACTGATAACGTGGCGGCAATACTTATGGAGCCTATACAGGGCTGGGGCGGCTCAATTGTTTACCCTGACGATTATCTTCCTGCAATAAGACAGTTGTGTGACAGGCTTGGCATTCTTCTTATAGTCGATGAGGTGCTCACATGCTGTGCAAGAACAGGCAAAATGTGGTGTGTTGATAACTATGGTGTTATTCCCGATATAATAGTAATGGGTAAAGGTCTGGCAAACGGATTTCCCACTACTGCATTTGCAATTAGAGAAGAAATGACAGAAGTGCTTGAAAAAATATCAGCCTCAACCAGCTATGGAGGAAACCCTATGGCGGCGGCAGCCGGGCTTGCCTCTCTCGAGGTAATAGAGGAAGAAAATATAGTTGAAAGATCCGCAAGCCTTGGAGCTTATATTATGAAGAAACTGCACAAAATGCAGGAAGACCATAAAATCATTGGTGAAGTGAGGGGTAAAGGATGCCTGCTTGGAATTGAGCTTGTAAAAGATACAGACACGCGCGAGCCTTTCTTTGAAGCGGGCAAAAGAGTTTACCAGGTAGCTTTTTCCAAGGGGCTTGCATGGATCCCGGCAAATAATAATCTCAGGATGTCTCCCCCGCTTATAATGGAAGAAGAAATTGCTGAAAAAGCTCTTGAGATAATAGACGAGTCCATAACAATAGTTGAAAAAGAATTCGGATATTAACTCTTTAACCAGTGTTACCGATGTCTATGTATTTATTAATCAGTAAATATGTTTTTTATTAAAAGGAAGGAAAAATATGGATAATCTTGCCGTAGGCATGGTGGGGTATGGTTTTATAGGCCGTGTGCACACGATCTCATATCTTAACCTGCCGTTTTTTTACAAACCTTTACCATTAAAATTAAAAATGTCGGGAGTCTGCTCCTATCCGTTATCAGATGCCAATGCAGCAATGGACCAGGCCGGCTTCGAATACGCTACAGATGATTATATGGATCTTATAAAAGACCCGGATATAGATATAATAGAAGTCTGCACTCCAAACCATATTCATAAGGATATAATAATAAATGCCATACAGGCGGGAAAACATGTAAATATTGAAAAACCTCTTGCAATGGATATAAACGAGGCAAAAGAAATATTGGAAGCGGCAAACAATGCGCCCAAATCTGTCGTCCAGATGTGCTTTGAATACCGCTACTCACCTGCAATAATGAGGGCAAAACAGTTAATAGAAGAAGGATTGCTTGGAAGGGTCTACAGCGTTCGGACCGTTTACCTTCATGCAGGAAATTCAGACCCAAAAAGGCCCTCCTACTGGAAAATACAGAAAAAATACTGCGGGGGCGGTTCCCTTTATGATTTGGCCTCACATGTTATAGACCTGGTCAGGTTTTTGCTGGGTGATTTTAAAAGAGTCTTTTCAAGGCTTGAGACATTTATTAAAGAAAGACCTGATGCTGCTGACTCCAGAAAAACATGCGTGGTAGATGTTGATGATCTGGCCCTTCTTCTTTTTGAACTTGAAAACGGGGCAATCGGCACACTTGAAGCAACTAAAGTTGCGACAGGGGCAAATGATGAGGTAAGGATTGAAATACATGGAGAAAAAGGAGCAGTTGGATTTAACAGCATGCAGCCAAATTTTTTGCAGGTATACGATACACGTGATCCTGAAGCGCCTATTGGAGGCATGCGTGGGTTTAAAGCAATTGAAACCGTGCAGAGATATCCTGAACCGGCTGCAGCATTTCCCGGTCCAAAATTTTCCATAGGGTGGCTAAGATATCATGCAGGCAATGCTTATGATTTTATAGAAAATATTTTATACGGGAAAAAACCCCAGGCCGACATTATGTCAGGATACAGGGTACAGGAAGTGATTGAAGCTGCAGGTATTTCAGCTCTGAAAGAAAAATGGGTCGACCTGCCATTATAAATTACATTACAGGGTATAAAATTTTTGTTTAAAATTTTTAAATGTTAATCTATAATTTTTGGAAGCGTAATTTATTTTACTTTATTGTACTATAATTTTTAATTACCATGTGTAATATATTTCATACAGAAATTAAAAATCCAGGAAGGGAGCCCAAAAATTGCTAAAGAAAATAGAGTGCTTTATCCAGCCTTTTAAGCTTGACGCTGTAAAAGACGCATTAATAGATGCGGGAGTCGAAGGCATATCAATATCGGAGGTACAGGGTTTTGGCCGCCAGCGCGGATATTCTGAGGGTGAAAAACCAAACAAGAATGTCAAATTCCTTCCCAAAATAAAACTTGAAATAGTCGTTGACGAAGAAATACTGGAAATGGTAACAAAGCAGATAGTAAAGCTTGCAGCCACAGGAAAATTCGGCTCAGGCAAGATATTTGTACTTCCTGTAGAGGATGCAGTAAGAATAAGGACCAAGGAATCAGGAATTTCAGCTATCACTTAACTTCCAGTATACAAAGTCATCCAATTATTTTCTTAGAAGGAGGCAAAATTGCCCAAAGAGAAAAAAAACGTATGGGAAATGACACTTGAGCGCCTTGACGCTACAATGGATGCGCTTTCAATTAAGCCGGGCATGCAAAAATATCTGCGGCAGCCCAGAAAGACAACAGAAGTATCTGTTCCCATAAAAACAGATGCAGGCACAATTGAAATATTTAAGGGCTACCGCGTACATCACAATACTAACAGGGGCCCTGCCAAAGGAGGAGTGCGCTACCACCCGGATGTAACCCTTGACGAGATAAAAGCGCTTGCAATGCTTATGACATGGAAATGCAGCCTTGTTGGCCTGCCCTTTGGAGGGGCCAAAGGCGGAGTTGTAGCAGACCCCACAAAGCTGTCAGCAAATGAGCTTGAGCACATTACAAGGCGCTACACCTTTGAAATAATTGACATGATAGGGCCTGAAAAAGACATACCCGCTCCCGATGTGGGCACAAATGCCCAGGTCATGGCATGGATACTTGACACATATTCCATGGACAAAGGGCATGCAGTTCCCGGTGTAGTGACAGGAAAGCCCATATCGCTTGGAGGAAGCCAAGGAAGAGAGGACGCAACAAGCAGGGGCTGCGTATACTGCATACTTTCAACGCTTAAAGTTATGGGCATTGACTCAACGGATATGGATGTTGCCGTGCAGGGTTTTGGAAATGTCGGTGGCAATGCTGCAAAGATACTCCATGATCTCGGCTTTAAAATAATTGCAATAAGCGATGTCTCCGGATGCCTTTATAATAAAGGAGGTCTTGACCCGTTTGACATAGACGCCCATTTAAAAAAAGAAAAAACACTTGCAGGATACAAAGAAGCAGAAATACTAAACCGTGAAGATATATTCAGCCTTAAATGCGACATACTTCTTCCTGCAGCTCTTGAAAACCAGATAACAGAGGCCAATGCAGCTTCAATAAAAGCAAGAATAGTCGCTGAGGGCGCAAACGCCCCCACCACACCCGATGCTGATGCCATACTAAAAGAAAATAAAATATTTGTAATACCGGATGTTCTTGCAAATGCGGGAGGAGTCACTGTTTCCTATTTTGAATGGGTGCAGGGAAACCTTTCATATTTCTGGACAAAGCGTGAGGTCAACTTAAAGCTAAGGGATATTATGGAAAAGGCCTTTTATGAGACATACAAGTTCTCGCTTGAAAATAAAGTGGATATGAGGCAGGCTGCTTCCATGCTTGCAGTTTCAAGGGTTGCAGAAGCCACAGGCCTCAGGGGCATATATCCTTAAAAAAATATATAATTGATTTAAAATGTTAGGTGAAGAAAGACGCCAGTATATACTTAATCTTATAAGCAAGACAGGCAGCATAAAAGCTATAGACCTGGCCAGGACATTGAACCTGTCCGAAATCACAATCAGGCGCGACCTTGACAGGCTTGCAGAAAAAGGCCTGATAAAAAGGACACATGGCGGAGCGATAAATAAGTTTTCTGTCGGATTTGAGATGAAATTTGACGTACAGAAAGACAAGTTTATCGAGGAGAAAAAAAGAATAGGCCTTGCCGCAGCGTCTCTGATTGAAGACAATGACGTAATTCTTATCGAAGCCGGAACAACAGGTTACCAGACAGCCCTCAATATTACCGGCAAAAAAAATCTTACAGTAATAACAAACAGCTGTGACATAGCTGGAGTTCTTGGCAATGACAATTTTGATTATAAGATAATCTTAAGCGGGGGTATATTAAATGCGGTCACTCATGCCCTTATTGGGCCTGTAGCTGATTCAACATTCAGGAGCACTTTTTCAGATAAAGCATTTATTGGAATAAGCGGCATTGATATATATAAAGGCATTACAGCAGTCGACCCTATTGAAGCCCAGACAAAGAAACATATAATAAACAGCGCAAAAAAAATCATTGCGCTGTGCGACAGTTCAAAAATATCACATGTCTCGATGAATTATGTTGCGCCGCTAAAAGCCGTAGATACCTTAATCACAGATATTGACGCAGACATCGAGTTTATTGAAAAGCTTAAAGAACTTGAAATAGAAGTAATAACAGTTTAAAGGCTGAAACCTTAAACAATAAATATATTTTCAAGCAGCGGTTTAAGTTTGTTTTCCATTTTGTCTTCATCGCCTTCAAGCACTGTCTCAAACAAAAACCAGGATTCGCTGTGCCCGGCAAAACAGCCAGGCTCGATTTCCATCAGCGGACCCAGCGTTTCAAGCTCCAGTATGTTGCTGTCAGTATATACTTCCATGTTTGAGTTGTAATCAGGATATTTTGAACCGCTTTGATATTTAAAAATTTTTATAAGTAAATAACCTTTCCAGTAATAAGCTGCCCATCCTGATTTATTTAACAATCCTATTTTCTGGGGGCTTTCCTTTGCCGGGTCCTGCGTTAATTGTATAAATTTTCTGCCCCATTTCCAGCGCGCATCGCTCATGTCAGTATAAGCCCACAGTACAACAGGCCTTACCGGAAGCAGGTTCTCGCCATGGCTCTGATAAGGTTCCTGGGGCATTATAATATTGCCGTTTTTTTTAAGAACCGATAGTGCCCAAACAGAGTATTTAACAGGCCACATGTTCATATTGTATATGCTGTAATCTACATCAAATTTGTTATTCATTGTAACTGATGGTGTTATAACTATCTCCTTGCGCAGGCCTGTGCTTTTTTCCACGTCCTGGACAAGTTTTAAAGCCTTACCGTCCCATTCATGTCCTACAGGGCTGTTGTCGGGATAATAGGTCCTTGGTTTCGCCTCCGGGGCATGCCACAGTCTTGTGCCCCCATAAAGTCGCCATACATCTCCCCCGGTTTTGCCTGCATCTTCTTCAATCTCACCGAATAAATTAGGGCAGTTTTTAAAACCAAGCCTGATTATCCTGGGCCCTACGTCTGTGGTAGCCACAAGATCTATTGTATCGTTTGAAAGCTTAACACAGTTTTTCCATCCGCCATATTCATAATTTTCTTCAAACATCTATAAATCCCCTCTTTACAAACAATAAATAATTTATTAATTGACGTAATTACATGTTTTTATATTTGTTTTTAATAATATCAAAAAGTAAATATACAATAAATATATTTTACATGTTAATGCCTGAAATTGAATTCATGACAATTTTTTTATTGAAAAATAACTGGTACAATAACTGCATGTCTAAAGAAAACATACTCGTAGTTGACGACGATAAAGAAATAAGAAAGCTTATAAAAGATTTCCTTCAGAAAGAGGGCTATTCGGTTGAAACTGCAGGAAATGGCAGGACCGCAATCTCAATGCTTTCTGAAAACTTAAATAAATACAGCCTTGTCGTTCTGGACCTTATGCTGCCTGATATAAGCGGGATAGATGTCTGTAAAAAAATAAGGGAATTATTTACGCTGCCTGTTATAATGCTGACTGCCAAAAGTGAAGATATTGATAAAATAACCGGTTTTGAGGCAGGCGCGGATGACTACATAACAAAACCATTTAACCCCGGGGAGCTTGTCGCAAGAATAAAAGCCATAACAAGGCGAACCTATATTCAAGAACCATATAAAAAAAAGCAGCCCTACGGAATTAAACAGGACTCCAGTATGATCACTGTGAGCTTTAAACAGGCTGTAAGCCTTAAAAATGTGGTGGTAGGTAAACTTAAAAAGCACAGGGAAAAAAATGATGCAAAAATTATCCTGCTTGAAATCAATCCTGAAGCCCGCAAGGTTTATGTAAACGGCTCAGAGGTAAGGCTCACAAATAAGGAGTTTAACATGCTTCTTTATTTTGTTGAAAATAAAAATATTGTCATAAGCAGAGAGACCCTGCTTGAAAATATATGGGGTTATGACTTTGTGGGCCAGTCAAGAACAATAGACGTGCATGTAAAAGAGCTGCGTAAAAAAATACTTGATGTAAACGGCAGTCTTATTGAGACTATATGGGCAGTCGGTTACAGGCTCAATGCCTGATAAATCCGGGTGAAAACAGCTGGAACAGAATTATTAAAAAAATATTATCTTCAGAAATAATGAAAATACAGGAAAGAGTAACAACAACAATAGCCATCACTTTGTTTATAATAATTTTTATAGCATCCATCGCTTTTACGCAGCTTTTTGAAATAAATAACAGAAACACACAGCTTATTGAGCTTTCCAGGCAGAACAGCCAGATAGCTGCCTCGTTTGAAAAAGACTTTAAAAAGCCCCAGGAAGCCTTTGAATATCTGAAAAGTTCTGATTATCTGTCAAAGATTGAAAATATTACAGGCGCAAAGCTTATAATAGCTGATGAAGATATGAAAATATTTGTAAATCCTATAAACATTGAAGAAGATGACCTTAAGGAGCTTGTGTTGACAAGCAGGCAGATAAGCAATTTTTTTACCCTTTCTGATTTTTTCAATGTCCCATCAACTGAAAATTCAGGAAAATTAATATACACCAGAGTCGGCGATACCAATTATTATGTTTCAATACTTAATTTTTACATAGGCAGTGAAAAATTTTTTTCAATATTTTTTAAACCCCAGAGCCTTATACAGATACCGCCAGTGAGGTATATTTTCAATCTTATTCTTATTTTTTTAATTGCAAGCCTTATATCAATAATAACCGGAGTTATCCTGGCAAAAAGCATAAGCGGCCCCGTACTGAAACTTAATCGATCTGTAAGCCGTATTTCAGACGGTGATTACAGCGAGGAGATTAGGTCTGACACTTCAGATGAAATAGGCATACTGGCAAAAAATATAAACCTTATGAAAAATAAAATAGAACGCAGCCAGCAGTCTCTCAAGGAATTCACATATATGCTGTCCCATGAGATTAAAAATATGATAACTTCAATAAACGGTTATGCGGTCGGCATAAGCGACGGGGTGTATTCAACAGAAGAGGAGATAAAAGAGGCACTGGAAATCATAAAAAATAAGACAGGCGACATTGAAAACATCACTGAAAGCCTGCTCATGCTTTCAAAAATCGAAAACCGCCTTATCGAGCTGGCAAAAGAAAAGATAGATATAATTGCAATTGTGGATGAATTGCTCAAACTTTATGAAAAAGAACTTAAACGCAACAGCCTCAGCATTAAAAAATCTTATATGCTTCCAGATAACCTGATACTCTTAAGCGACAGATACCTGGTACAGACAGTAATATCTAATCTTATAAATAACGCTATAAAATACTCCTCTGCAAAATCAGAAATAGCAATAAATATAAGCTCAGATAATAAAGATGTGATATTTTCTGTTTCAAACAGGGGTTATGGTATAACAGATGATGAAAAGAACAAAATATTCAATATGTTTTACAGGTCAAAAAAATATGATTTTAAAAATATAAAAGGTTTCGGCCTTGGCCTTGCAATATCACAGAGAATATCTTCAATTCTTGGGGCCAGCCTTGATTTCATCTCAAAAAAAGAAGTTAACACTTTTACTTTCAGAATACCTGTAAAAAGCAAATAAAAAACGATGATTTTTCCGGCAGATAAAAATGCCCTGTCGTCCAATATCTCAAAATGTTATTATTTTTCTTCCTTCTTTTATATAATCGGTAAGCGGTATACCCATATATTTTACATCTATACCAAGATCTGCAATCTTTCTGGTTATGCCGTACATATCAGTACATTTAAGGCATGCCTCAAGAGTCACTCCATTTTCCTTTATTATTTTTATATTTTCCTGCAGTTCAAAGTCCTGGCTTAAAAGGTTTGCTGCGGGTCCCCAGACTATGAGCGTTATATCGTCCCACCATTTATTGAGCTTTGAGTTAAGTACATACATAAAAACCATCATTATGGCCACATCCCTGTGTGCGCTTGTCCATATAACAACAAGTTTTTCCTTATTTTCCGCCATTTTTTATTCCTTATATATTTGTGTAATTGAAAATATTATAAGTCAAATAAAAAAATAATGCCTCTCTTAAATTAAGCTAATATGATAAAATTAATTTATGGAGGGTTTCAATATAAATCCTGAAGTTTTTCTTTATGACTATATTATCCCCTGCATACTGGCATGCATATGCGGAGGGATTATTGGTTATGACAGGGAAAAAATAGACAGGCCTGCGGGGCTTAGGACACATGCTCTAGTATGCCTGGGCTCAACAGTTTTTACCCTTATATCTTACCAGGGTTTTATCAGCGATTTTGACCCTTCAAGAATTGCAGCAGGCATAGTTACAGGTATTGGTTTTATAGGCGCCGGAGTGATTTTCAGGCAGGGTATTTTTGTAAAAGGCGTTACTACTGCCGCAAGCATTTGGGTTGTGGCTGCGGCAGGCATAGCTCTTGGAACCAAATTGTATTATCTTGCATTTCTTACAACAATACTGGGATTTATCATACTGACTTTTGTCAAATATTTTGAGGACAGGCTTATTAAAAAATTCTCATATACAGTAGTAATTACAAGCAATGACAATTTTAAATGTTTAAAAGAACTCATTGATTTCCTTCACACATTCAATACAAAAGTCTTTAACGAAAAAGTATACAGCGAAAGCACGACCGCAGAAGGAAAAAATATAGTCGCCTCACAGCTCAGTCTTGAAAGCAGGGATGCTGGATTTTCATTAAAAATAATGGAGATCATCAAAAAATTTGAAGGCATTACCAAAGTCGAGATAATCTGAAATTTAAATCCCGGACAAATTTAACCCTTTAATTATAAAAAATAATTTTGCCCTGCCCATTACATACTGTATAAAATTCCTGGCAATATAATATAGACTTAGTAATAAGGCATATTATACTATACAAATGTATAGTAATATTATATAATATCATTGCATTTAAGTTTTTAATCTCATAAACCCTGATTAAGGCGGCATGCATTACAGAAAAGCAAAAAGCCGGGGTAAAGAAAACAATGCCGGACATGTTTTAATGGTTCGGCTTATATTTAAATGAAAGACAAGATATGGCTAAAAGCGAAAATGTAAAGATTACCTGCAGGCAAAAAGCCGTCCTGCAAAAAGTATATGAGTTCATTGCGCATAACTCTTATCCCCCGACTGCAAGGGATATCGCCAAGATTATGGGATTTGCCTCACCCCGCTCAGCAACTGATCATTTTAAAGCCCTTGAAAAAAAAGGCCTGATCGAGAAAAACTCGCTTGCGCGCTCAATAAGGCTTAAGAAAAAGGCTTTTGAGCTTCTTGGGGCAGAGACATTAAAGGTTAAATCCGGCAAAATGATTTCTTTCCGGCCTGATGGCGGAATGCTTTACAGTGGTTTTAAGGAAATATCATACCTGCCACTCCTTGGAAGAATTGCAGCAGGAAACCCTATTCTCGCATATGAAAATATAGACGAGTACATACCGGTGCCGGAAAGTTTTACCGGAGCCTATGGAGCAGATTTTGCGCTCAGGGTAAGAGGCGACAGCATGACAGGAGACCATATACTTGATGGAGACATGATAATGGTAAAATCACAGAACAGCGCTGAAAATGGTGAAATAGTCGTTGCCCTCATAAATGACGAAGCTGTTGTAAAAAGATTTTATAAGTCTAAAGATAAGGTGGAGCTTTTATCGTCAAACCCGGATTACCCCCCGATAAAAATCAGCAATAAATCAGGCCAGGCGGACGTAAAGATAATAGGCCGGGTCGTAGCAGTTCACAGGAATATATGATACTGCTATTGCCGCTTTTATCCTTATTTATCGCCATTTTAAACATAAATGTTAGCCTTAAAAACTATTAAGAGATTTATATATTAAAGCTTATTTATATTTTGTGTGTCAGTTTTTGATTATGCATTTTTTAAAATAAATTTACTTTTTTATATTTAAGGATATAAATTGTTTGTTCACCTTCATGTGCACAGTCATTACAGCCTGCTTGAATCTTCTATAAAAATAGAGGACCTGGTTAATGCTGCTTCAAAACTTGGCATGCATGCGCTTGCCCTTACAGACAAATATGTTATGAGCGGGGCGGTGCAGTTTTACAGGCTTGCAAAGGAAAAAGGCATCAGGCCTTTAACAGGGTGTGAGATATGCCTGGTTGAGAAAAATAACTGCAGCCCTTCACCTCGCCCTGCGCGTTCTGCTGTGTTTTCACACCTTACACTGCTTGTAAAAAATAAAAAAGGCTATGAAAATCTGTGCAGCCTTGTCAGTAAATCGCATATTGATAGTGCTGCAATATCTTCGCCGGATAAGACAGACATACCTGCAGTCGGCATGGAAGACCTGGAAAAATTTTCCCAGGGCATTGTCTGCCTTAGCGGATGCAGCAAAGGAAAAATTGCCGGGCTTTTAAGAAACAATGATGAAGATAATGCGACCCATTTTGCAAAAAAAATGCTTAATATATTCGGAGGGGATTTCTACATAGAAATACAGCGCTGCGGGCCTTCATGCGGCGCTTCGGAGCTGCTTGCCGCTTTTTCAACAAGATATAATATAGCGCCGGCGGCAACAAACAACGTGCATTATCTTTCATGCAGCGATTACAGCATATACAGATATCTTTCAAATATAAAATCCATGTCTTTGCACAAAGACCCGGCAGCAGGCATGATGCAAAGCGGCCAGAATTATCTCAAATCCAAAACAGAAATGGCTGCGCTTTTCAAAGACATGCCTGCAGCAATAAAAAACACGGAAATAATAGCTGAAAAATGCACTTTTGACTTTGAACTTGGAAAGACATTGCTGCCCGTATTTAAAACCCCTGAAGGCCGGGAGCAGCATGATTACCTTGCAGAGCTATGCCGCAGGGGGCTTTACTTCAGGTTTGGAAAAAATCCTTCCGGCAAAGTGACGGAAAGGCTTTCAGGGGAGCTTGAAGTCATAAGAAAAACCGGATTTTCCGGATATTTCCTTATTGTTGCAGACATAGCGGAATTTGCGCACAGAAAAAATATACCTTTATGCGGTAAAGGCTCATCTGCGGGAAGCCTTGTGTCATATCTTTTGAGGATTTCAAATGTGGATCCCGTTGAAAACAATCTTTATTTTGAAAGATTCTTAAATGAGGAAAGAAAGGAACCTCCTGATATAGATATAGACATATCCAGCAAAGACAGGGAAAAAATATGGGATTACCTTAGATCAAAATATGGAAATAACAGCGTGGCAAGGGTATCAAGCTTTGCCACAAACAAACCCAGGGCTTCCATAAGGGAGTCAGGAAGAATACTGGGCATGGCAAAAGAGGATATTGACTACGTGGTAAAAGCCGCTCCTGCATATAACAGATTTTACACAACGGATAAAATGGAAAAAACACTTGAGTCGGGCAGGATAATAGACATTAGAGACCCTTTCTATAAAAAAGTTATGTCAGTTGCCAGGCAGATAGGAGGATATATCAGGCATGTTTCAATGCATCCTTCAGCCTTTATAGTCTCAAACCAGGATCTTTCATATATGCTGCCCTTAACGCTTTCGGAAACGGGCCATCCCATGAGCCAGTACGACATTAACAGTATAGATGACATGGGCATACTGAAAATAGACCTTATCAGTTCATTAAGCTTAAGCCTGATTGCTGATGTAGGTGAAATGCTTCACAGGCAAAGAGGCATTAAAGCAGATACGGCAAATATGAGCTACAATGATAAAAAAGTTTTCGCTCTGATGCAGGAAGGCAAAACTCTTGGAGTTTTCCAGCTGGAAAGCTTTGGCATAAGGGCACTTGCAAGAAAAATAAAACCTGCCTGCATTAACGATATAACTCTTCTTGTATCACTTTACAGGCCGGGTCCCCAGCAGTCCGGCATGGTAAATAATTTCATTGAAAGAAAGTTTGGCAGGGAGAAAATATCATATATACATGCAGATCTTGAGCCTTTGCTGAAAGAGACATTCGGCGTAATACTTTATCAGGAACAGGCAATGCAGGTTGCAATTAAAATAGCAGGCTACTCCTTAAGTGAGGCGGACAGTTTAAGAAAGGCAATGGCAAATCTTTCCCGGGAAGAGATGCTGCTGCAGCGGCGCCGTTTTACAGAAGGGGGCATTAAAAAAGGTTATGATATAAAAACAGTAAACGAGGTCTTTGAGCTTATATCCAAATTTGCAAGTTATGGCTTTGTAAAGGCGCATGCTGCAGCTTATGCTGAGATATCATATGAAACATGTTTTCTAAAATATTACTACCCCGCTGAATTCATATCAGCAATACTTACAAACAATTCAGGATATTACAGTAAAATGCAGTATCTTGAAGAAGCAAGAAGGATGGGGATAAAACTTAAGCTCCCTGACATAAATAAAAGCGGATTTGAATTTACAGTTGAAGAGCGGGGCAAAGCCATAAGGGTCCCTCTTATATCGGTTGCCGGCCTTGGCTGCTCGGCTGTGGCAAGCATAATAAATGAGAGGGGAAAAAATGGAGATTTTTTTGATTTTACTGATTTTTTTTACAGAGCCATGCCTGCCTGCAGGATAACCAGAGTTGCAGTTGAAAACCTGATCAAAGTGGGCGCATTTGATTTTTGCGGCATTACTGCAAAAAAACTTTTGCTTGATTTCTACTGCATGAAAAAAATAAAAAAGAGCTGTCATGCCGGACAGGCTGCTTTCACATACAGGCAAGCAAAAGACTGCAGCTCATGCTCAAATACTGAAAGCGCTGATGATGAAGATTTCAGTATTGAGGAAAAGCTTCTTATAGAGGCAGAGGTGCTTGGTTTTTATATAAGCTCGCATCCGCTGCAGTTCTTAAGCAAAAGATTGCTCATGTATAAAAAAACCATAACTCAAAGCTCATCTTTTTACAGGATTGCAAACGGCTGCTGTGTTTTTGCCGCCGGGATAATTATCTCAAAAAGGATAGAAAAGACAAAAAACAATAAAAATATGATGTTCTGCACGATGGAAGACCAGGACGGAATGTATGAGGCTGTGTTTTTCCCGGACAAATACGATAAATATATAAAAATGATATCCTGCTCGGCTTTT
>JAFGMJ010000262.1 GCA_016927635.1 Actinomycetota bacterium | reverse complement strand
CCTCTTGTAAGCATGGAAGGTATTATGTCAAAACCAAAATCATGGGTTGAAAAATGTTCCCTGTCTTCTAAAACCTGCTGTTTGCTGTCAGCGGTTTTTTTATACTGGTCTATTACCAGTTCCTCAATCAGTACCTGGAGATTAAAACTGTAATTTCCCATGGATGCAAGGCAGTAATCGGGATTTCCAGGCATTGGCGTGGGGTTTTTAGGCTTCTCCTCAAAATCTATCATTTTCCAGTCATTATTTACAACAAGAACACCGTATTTGCCGGAAGCAAGCTTTAGCCTGACCGGAATTGCAGAAATGGTCAGGTCAGCCTTTTTTTCAAGATGGAAATCATTCATCAATGATATGTCCATAAGATAAACATGATCTGCCCCGAATATATTTACAATATCCGGCCTTGAATCCCAGGCATAGCGCTTATTCTGGTTTATGGCGTCTGCAGTGCCGGTGTACCATCCGCTGTCAGTGCCGGCCTTGGCAGGAAGGAGCCTTATTGTATTATACCTGCCTGAACCGAATAAAGGGCCCCACCCCTCAAGTATATGACGCTCAAGTGACCTTGGCTCGTACTGAGTAAGGACAAATATCTTCCTGATCCTTGAATGAATGAGATTGCTTAAAACAAAGTCTATTACCCTGTAACTTCCGCCAAAAGGAAGTGAGGGCTTTGCCCTGTCTTTTGTAAGAGGCATCAGCCTTTTGCCTATGCCTCCGCCAAGCACAAATGCGACTACCTCTATTCTCATAATGACCCTTTGATTCTTTATATGATAAACATTCAAATAAAATACAAAATTATCATCTGTCAAAGTATATGAAATAAAAAAAGTTTAACTTTAATGTAAAATTATTACGATATAATAATGAAACATTAATATTAATTATATGTTAATTATATATTGACTTTAACAATATTATAAATCATTTTTTTTAAAAAAGGCCTGGATTCTGTTAAAAAAACACTGCGGCGCAAAATTTCGCTGTCAGGGGCAGTTTATATGCGCAAATATTTTTCTGCCATTTTCAGCATGCGGTTTGCATGCTGGTTTTCAAGGGCATTCATTTGTTTGTCTGTGAGCTGCCATCTCCAGTTATTTTTTGCTGTGGAAGGGTGATTCATCCTTGCATTATGGTCAAGCTCAAGTATATCCTGGGCAGCAATGACTGCAAGATCTGCTGCTGAAGATTCTGCAAGGTTAATCAGTTCCGCACATATATTTGACTTATCTATATCTTTTCCAAGGTAATCTGAAAGGTTGCGTTTTTCCTTAAGTTTTGCATCTTTTATAAACCAGCCCATAATAGTGTTATTGTCATGGGTACCGGTATAAACAACAAAGTTTTTAATATAGTTGTGAGGCAGATGGCTGCCATGGGGATAATCATTGCCAAATGCAAACTGCAGAACGGATATGCCCGGGAAATTGAATTTTTTTATAAGTTCTTCCACATCCGGGGTTATAACTCCGAGGTTTTCTGCTATTATCGGGGGATTTGACATTTTTTTCATTAAAACTTTGAAAAATTTTTCTCCAGGTGAATTTATCCATCTGCCGTCTTTTGCAGTTCTGCTGCCGGAAGGCACTTCCCAGTAAGCAGAAAAACCCCTGAAATGGTCCATTCTTAAAATATCAAAAAGCTGCATATTTCTTGAAATCCTTTTAATCCACCACTCAAAACCGGATTTTTCTAGCTCCTGCCAGTCATATACAGGATTGTTCCAGAGCTGGCCGCTTTTACTGAAATAATCCGGCGGCACGCCGGAAACAAATAAAGGTTCAAGCTTTTTGTCAAGTTTAAATATCTGCGCATTGGCCCAAACATCAGAGCTTTCAAAATCAACGTACATCGGCACATCGCCTATTATTTTGATATTATTATTATTTGCATAATCTTTTAATTTCAGCCACTGGCGCTCAAATATGTACTGGGACAGTTTTTGATGCAGTATTTCTTTTGCGAGGGATTTTTTAAGGCAGGAAAGCTCGTCTCTGGACCGGAATTTTATTTCTTCAGGCCATTTGGACCAGCTTTTTAAAGCTGATTTTGAAAAGAAAAACTCTTTAAAGATTTTAAAGCTTGCATATTGCTCAAGCCATAAAGCATTATTTTGCTGGCAATAATTTTCAAAGTCTTTTTTAAGCTTGTTATTTCTATTTGAAAAAAAATTATCATATGCTTTTTTAAGCAGAATTTTTTTTACATGATATGCATATTTATAATTTACTTTTTTTATACAGGTTTCATTTTCAGTTTTTTTACAAAGGCCTGGGAAAAGTCCTTCGGCTTCTTCTTTTTTAAGCAAGCCATCCTCAATTAAAGACTCCGGGCTTATAAATACAGGATTGCACGCAAAAGCAGAGGGGCACGCATACGGGGAGTTACCTTTTTGAAGTGTAGTGGGATTAAGCGGAAGGATCTGCCAGTAGCCCTGGCCTGACTTTTTTAAAAAATCGATAAACCTGTATGCGCCGGGTCCGCAGTCGCCGATTCCGCAGGCTGAAGGCAGGGAAGAAATGTGCAGCAGTATTCCGGATGCCCTTTTATCAAAAACATGGTAATTTTCTGTCATGATCTGTTTTAAGGAATAAATATTTGCAGTTTTATTTTAATCATATGCTATGCCCAGTATATCAAGCAGGTTCTTAAATTCAGCCAGCCAGCTGTCTTTTTTTATATTTTTAAAAAATCCGGCATTACTTTTGGCCATGTCTCTTAACTGCAGGCATTTATTGCGGGTTTTCCAGAAATTTGGTTCAAGCCCAGCAGTCTTAATCAGATTTATAAAGTCTGCAAGCATGGAAAGCATTTCAGTGTTTTGCGGTTCCATTAATATTAGGTCCGCTATCTCATCGATTTTTTGCGTTGCAAGGATATCAAAGCTTTTCCTGTTTATAAAATCAATGGTGCTTGTTTTTGCAATAATACTTCTTATGTACTCAAGATTCTGCCTGCTCATGCCTTTTTCCTTGAATTTGTAATATAAAAGAACCTCGCCTAAGAATTCCTCAATTGACGGAAATATCCCGTCAAGAAAGAAATTTTGCAGCTTTCTTTCGCTCAAATCAGCAATTATTTTGTCATAATTGGAAAAAAGATTAAAAAGTACAGGTTTTATGCTTTCAGTCTCTTCAAGAAGAGCTTTTTCGGCAAGGCTGACCTGCCTGTCATTTAAGAAATCCATCAGCACAAACACATTATCGTTAAAATAAAAGCGAAGCATTTTTTCCAGGCTTGTTTTTTTAAAATCAATATCTTTATAGTTTTGCTCTGCAAGCTGTCTTAAGGGAACAGAAATACAGGAAAGTGCTTCCAAATTTCCCCCATGCATTATTTTTACAAAAGCGGAGGCGCTTTTTGGGCTCAGTATGTCCTTATTTTTAAAATTATATGCAACAAATAAAGCGTGGGCTTTTTCAAGGGTAAGTATTGAAAAAATCTCAGCTTTTCCGGCTATTATTTCGCCATGGTCAATTTTTAAGGCTTCAGTTTCAAGTCCTGCCAGCCAGTATGTGAATATTTCTTCAGGGTTTTCCTTAAAAAGAGCTTCAAATGCAAGGTATGCAATTATTTTGTCAAAACCACAGCTAGCAGGCTTTGCATATTTTTGGTATATTTCCTGGCCGTCCCCATATGATGATATATTACTTTTGGCATCTTTAAGTATATTTAAAAAATCCGGTTCATAATCTTTTTGTGTTATTTCCCTGATAATTTCCATTGTCCTTAATGCATGGCGCAACACCTGTACTGCTTCTATCCTGGATATATCATCAAAAAACCAGGCATCGCTTGACTGCATAAGCATGGAATTTCTGTACATTTCAAGCAGCTTCAGCATGAAGCACCCTTTTATATCTGTATTTAGCTGCTCTTTTGCATTTTTTTTGCCTTTTAAAGTATTATCCGGGAAAAGATTTTCTTTATAAGTCTGTAAAAAATCATTTATATTTGGAATTGAGCGGTTGTTTATTACATCTATATAATTATATAAGGGCTCCCAGATATCTTTAAAACCGGCTTTTATATATTTTGGCATTTCAGTCTCATAAACATGCTCTGATATTTCTGCCAGGTTGTCTATAGCTTCTCTTAAGGGCGTCCTCCATTTTTGGTTCCAGTCCTTTCCGCTACCCTCGCCCGCAGCACAGCCACAATGCTCCATCCACCTGCATACTCCATGGCTGCAGCTCCAGGAAGAGCTTTCTTTTATCTCGACTTCAAATGATGGAGGGTTTTCTTCAAGGTATTTTCCAAAAACAGTCAGTGTTTGGGGATAGTAATTCTCAAAAGTCTCAAGCGCGTAAGCAAGAGCCATATCTCCAAACCTGTGATGGTGGCCGAATGTTTCACCGTCGCTTGCAACACACACAAGTTCTGTAAAAGAAAAATCTTTAACAGCCTGGGGTGAAGGCGGGGCTTCCTGCAGGAATTTGACAAAAGTATTTCCATCTTCAAGCAGATTTCCAAAGGACATCTTTGTAGATATTTCATTGTCATAAAAAAATATTGCAATACTGGCGCCGTTTTTTAATCTGCAAAGATAAGGAAACCTTGTGTTTATATCGCCTTTGCTGACATCTGTCCAGCCCTGGCTGCTGCCAGCAGACATGCTTCTTATTCCTGATGCCTGATTCGGTGAAAGTATGGTATATTTTATGCCAAATTCTGCCAGTACTTCCAGGGTCTGGTAGTCCACTGCTGCTTCAGAAAGCCATATTCCTTCTGGTTTTCTGCCGAAATTGCCCTCAAAATCCCTTACTGCCCAACAAACCTGTATATATTTGTCTTTTTTGCTTGCAAGCGGCATTATCACATGATTATAGATCTGGGCTATGGCGCTTCCGTGGCCCCCGAATCTTTCCTGGGCTGATTTATCTGCGCTGATTATTGCATTGTACGTATCATTGTCATTTGCTTTTATCCATGAAAGAAGCACAGGACCGAAATTAAAGCTCATCCTTGAGTAATTATTAAAAATTTTTTTTATTCTTTTTTCCCTGTCAAGTATGTGCGCGCTGCCGTTTGCCGCATAACACTCTGCATTTATTCTTTCATTCCAGTCATGATAAGGATAGGCATCCTGCTGTATCTCTATTGTCTCAAGCCATGGGTTTGCCCTGGACGGCTGGTAAAAATGTCCGTGTATACATATCTGGCGCTTTATATTCACTTGCTATAAATTTCCTTATTATATTATCTGCAAAAAGTGCAGTTATGTTAATATTATCATAAGCTATGTCACTGTTTAAGCTCAGCATATACTATTAGCCTTCTTGTGGCATAGAACTTGGGGGCACATGTTGTCAGGGCAAGAGTTGCATTTTCTGTCTGCTGGAGCACGCCCACATCTTCAGGAGGGACCTCCTCCTTTTCTGTGACAAGATATACAAACTCCTCATTTCCTATTGTCTCAATTATTATCTCATCGCCGGTTTGGAGTTCGTCAACCCTGTTAAAAGGGGCGCCATATGTGGTCCTGTGCCCGGCAATGACACATCTTCCTGTTTCACCAGGAAGCGCCGTGCCCGTATAATGGCCGGGCCCTTTTTTTAAGGCTGGAATATCTGTTCCTGCATTTACTATCCATTCCGTTTCTATATCCGGTATGGTAATCTTAAACGGCACCTTTTTTTCGGGATCCACAACAAGAGACTTGGCTTCAAATTCTTCCCTGTCCTGGAAACTTTCTTCGACATCAGGCTGTTCCGTCTGCAAAGATGATATCTGCTCCCATTCATTGAGTATCTCTACTTCCTGTCTTTTCATTACAAGATTGGTATAGAAAGGATAAGCTATGACCCCGACACCAATAACTATGAGCACAATGCCCACAATTCTTATAATTTTTTTCCCCTTATTTGACATATTGTCTCAAAGCATAAAAATTTAAAATATTTTTTAAATCATTAAAACATGATTTTTTATAATTTTAAAACTTTTACATAAATCAATCTAATGTTTTTTAAAATAAGCCAGTAAACAAAAATATTAAATGGCAGTTTTTAATGGCATATATAATTATTTGTTATTACTGATAAGTTAATTAAAACAGGCTGCTTTTGAATTTGTCAGCTTCCGGGATTCTCTGAGTTTTTAAGAAAGACTGCAGCAAGCGGGGGAAGAGTTATTGATAAGGAATATGGTCTTGCGTGTGAGTGGATTTTTTCTGTTTTGACTCGGCCGAAATTTCCCTGCCCGCTTCCTCCGTAGACTTCTGCATCACTGTTAAGTATTTCTTCCCAGATCCCTTCATTCGGCACCCCTATCCTGTAGCCATGCCTTGGCGCAGGAGTGAAATTGCATGCCACCAGTATGCTGCTTTGTTTGCCTGCGGCTGTATTTTTGTTGGCAGGGTTTTTTTTGACGGAAGATTTCCTTATAAAAAAAATCGTGCTCTGGCTGTCATCGCCATAATCTATCCACTCAAATCCGCCAGGTTCAAAATCATTTTCATGCAGAGCTTCCTCATTTTTATATATTCTGTTTAAATCCTTTATAAGTTTTGAAATGCCTGCATGAAAAAAATCCCGGGCGAGGCTCCAGTCAATGCTGTCCTCGTGATGCCATTCCTTTTGCTGTGCGGTCTCTGCTCCCATGAAAAGAAGTTTTTTGCCGGGAAAGCCAAACATATAAGCAAAAAGCAGCCTGAGGTTTGCAAACTTCTGCCAATTGTCGCCGGGCATCTTGTCAAGAAGGCTTTTTTTCCCGTAAACCACTTCGTCATGTGAAAGCGGAAGAATAAAGTTTTCAAAAAATGCATACCAGAATGCAAATGTAAGCTCGCTTTGGTGGTATTTTCTGTAAACGGGGTCTCTCTGAAAATACTGAAGGCTGTCATGCATCCAGCCCATGTTCCATTTCATGCCGAAACCAAGTCCCCCCATGTGTACGGGTTTTGTAACAGCGGGCCATGCAGTGGACTCTTCTGCAAAAGTCTGTACATCTGGATAGTTTTTATAAATAACGGTGTTTAACTCTTTTAAAAAATCAATTGCTTCAAGATTTTCCCTTCCCCCGAATTTGTTCGGTATCCATTCGCCCTCTTTGCGGGAGTAATCAAGGTAAAGCATTGAAGCGACCGCATCTATGCGCAGTCCGTCAATATGATATTTGTCCAGCCAGAAAAGAGCGCTGCTGATAAGGAATTCCTTAACTTCACGGCGGCCATAGTTAAATATCAGGCTTTTCCAGTCAGGGTGAAAGCCCTTTTTCGGGTCTTTATGCTCATATAGTTCGGTGCCGTCAAATAATGCAAGCGCATGGAGATCATTTGGAAAATGAGAGGGGACCCAGTCAAGTATTACTCCGATATCATTATTATGCAGGCAGTCAACAAGGTACATGAAATCCTGGGGAGTGCCGAACCTGGAAGTAGGGGCAAAATAGCATGTTGTCTGGTATCCCCATGAACCGTAAAAAGGGTGTTCCATTACCGGCATGAATTCAACATGGGTAAAACCATTCTCTTTAATATAATCAGAAAGATGTTCTGCCATTTCCCTGTATGTAAGAGACCTGTTGTTTTGCATTGCTATTCTTTTCCAGGAGCCAATATGCAGCTCATATATTGAAAAAGGGCTTTCAAGACTGTTATAAATATGCCTTTTGTCCATCCACGAAGAGTCTTTCCAGTTATAATCTGTGTTCCAGACAACAGATGCTGTTTTTGGGGGAGTCTCACTGTAAAAAGAAAAGGGGTCAAGCTTATCCATTTCAAAATTGCCCACAGATGATTTAATATGAAATTTGTACATCATGCCGGCTTCAGCATTTGGTACGAAGACTTCCCATATTCCTGACTCGTCCCATCTTGGCCCCATTGGATTTGAATATATGTTCCAGTAGTTAAAATCCCCAACAACAGAAACGCTTCTGGCATTGGGGGCCCAAACTGAAAAATAAACGCCTTTTTTATTTATTTTTTTATCGTGCTCATATATATTTCCTGAATGTGCGCCCATCTTTTCATAAAGCCTGTAATGAGAGCCGTTCTTGAAAAGATAAATATCATATTCAGTCAAATGGCTTATCACGGGGATATTTTTGTCTGCATGCTCTTTCATATAAATAAAATGATACAATAACTGCAATGCTTTGTATATCATTGTTTTGCCTGCATGCAATGATTTTTTCGCTTATTGCAGCTTCATTTCAATGTGGTATATTTAAAAACATATGCATATATGAAATAATAAAAAACCGTTACCTATCTGAAAGGATAAATAATATATGAAAGTGGCCATGTGTGTTTCAGAAGCAGTTCCATTTGCAAAAACAGGCGGGCTTGCCGATGTTGCAGGAGCGCTGCCGCAGGCTTTAAAAAAAGCAGGCGTTGAAACTATTGTTATCATGCCGGGTTACGGATTTTTATTT
>JAFGMJ010000261.1 GCA_016927635.1 Actinomycetota bacterium | reverse complement strand
GGAATTCATAAATGATTGCTCTTTTTCCATTAAGTTTATTTTTTTAAGCTCTGTTATTATAAAGATAGCACATATAATAATATCCATAAAATCTGAAAATGGCCAGCTTGCCCATATGCCGGTAAGCCCCCAGTAAATTGGAAATACAATTATAGCCGGTATTAAAAATAATACCTGTCTTGAAAGAGTTATTATAGTTGCCGGCAGGGCTTTCCCTATGGCCTGGAAAAAGGTACCGCCAACAAACTGCAGACCTAAAAAAGGGAAAAATATTATAAGTATTCTCAGAGGAATTATTCCAAGACTTATAAAATCCGGGTCAGTGCTGAAAAAACCAAGAAGCTGGCGGGGAAAAATCATAAGTACCAGAAAGACAATTGTAGAAAATATTGTATTCCACAATATTGTTTCGCCAAGTATTTTTTTAACCCTGCTGAATAATTTCGCTCCGTAATTAAAGCTGACAATCGTTGAAAAGCCCTGCGTTATACCTATTATGGGCATTAAGGTCAGATCTATTATCCTTATTCCAATACCGACTATGGCAATATAGGTGTCACTGCCGTATTTCATAATAGCCCTGTTAAAAAGAAGTATTATAAAACTGTCGATTGTGGCCATAAGAAAAGACGGGGCTCCTATTCTTATTGTCTCCCATAAAATTTTGAAGTCTATCTTAAAGGAAGCAGCATTGAAACGGAAAATACTTTTCCCGAATCTGAAATATAATATTATAAATATAGATGTAACGCTCTGGCTTATAACCGTTGCAATTGCAGCGCCCCTTACACCCATACCAAGCCAGAATACAAAGACCGGGTCAAGTATAATATTTAACAAAGCCCCGACCAGAACCGGGTACATGGAAGCCCTCGGATTTCCTTCGGCCCTTATTATTATTCTTGCAAAAGCATCAAATGAATAAAGCACAAACCCTATAAGTATTATTGACGCATATTCCTTTGCCAGGGGCAAAACATCACTTGATGCTCCAAAAAACTTAAGCAGCTTTTCAAGAAAAACATAGCAGGGTATCATGCATAAGAGGCTAAAAAATATATTCAAAACTATAGCATTGGCCCCAGCCTTTACTGCAGCATCCTTATTGCCCGCGCCTAGATTCCTGGAAATAATCGAACCAGCACCGGCGCCAATCATAAAACCTATTGCCCACATTATTATCATTATAGGAAGGACTATTGTAAGCGCAGCAATACCCATGGGCCCTACCGCTTTTCCTACAAAAAGAGTGTCCACCATATTATATATGGCACCAAAAACAAGCGCTATTATTGGCGGATATGAAAACTTAAATAGCAGTGGCCTTAGGTTATCATTTAATATATGTTTACGTTCTTCTTCCATATAATTTGAAATATATTAAATAAAAAGAAAGCCTGCAGTGCTTTGAGAATAAATAATCAGGATTATCAAAAACCTAAAAAACAGGTTAATAAAAAAGTATTAAAAGTTTTAATTTCCAGGATACCGCTTTATATGATTTTATTTCTGGAATACCTTTTACCAGGAAAAATTTTGAGGGCAGGCCATAATCAAAATTTGAGTTCCTGAATTAAATGAATATTTCGAATCTGTCTTTTTTGGCCTTGCATATCGGGCAGACTTCAGGCGGTTTTTCTCTTGCGCAAAGATAGCCGCATACCCTGCATCTATGGACAGGAAAATTTAAAACTGCAGTAATTTTTTGGCCGGGTTTGGCTTTCTTATTTACTTTTTGAGACTTTGCATATCTTCTTTCAGGAATAGGGGCAAGTTTTTTTGACCCGTTTACAATATCAGCGCTTACGTATAGTCCGCAGTAGCAGGCATCATAATCATTAATATCTGCATCGCGGTAATCACAGGGGCATATTATATCCCTGTCTTTTTCAGATATTCCCTCTGAAAGCCGGCATGGACATGAAGGGTAGCCATATCTCTTTTGATTAATAATAAGCCCTCTAACAAGGTCTTTTGCAAACTGCTCATCAGGATTCAGATTGTATCCAGAAGCCTCAGCATCTTTTTTAATTGTTATATAAAGACTGTCAATAGCTTCCTGTGTTATCTCTTTGCTTGAATTAATATGCCTCATTGGCTCTCTTTTCTTTTAAAATAAAATCCATTACTTATCTTCAAACCTGGTTTTTATCTTTTCTTCATCAAATCCGACTATGCAATCTTTATCATCTATTACCATCGTGGGAAAACCCCCGCCAGGATTATATTTCCTCATTTCTTTTAAAACTTCCTGCTGATCATCAAAATCCAGTAAATCTACATCTATGCAGTCATAACCGACATTAAGTTCTGAAAGCAGTTTTTTTGTCTTTCCGCACCATATGCAGGTACTCAAAGCATATAATTTAACATTGCCTTTATTTTTTCCATCCATATGTTTTGGTTCTACGGCCATAAAGCCACCTTTCTGAATAAAATATTCCAAAGATTTTGCAAATTTTTTGCAGATTTATTTTTTTACTGGAACCACCAGTTAAGGCTTTAATAAAACTGATTCCCGAACCGCAATATTATCACAATTCTCTTAAATTAAAAATAACTGTATGGATTTTTTTGGACGCCATTGACCCTGACTTCAAAATGCAGATGCGGCCCTGTCGAATAACCGGTCGAGCCCATAAAGCCTATTACCTGGCCTCTTTTTACTTTACTGCCCCTGGAAACTGCAAATCCGTTCAGGTGAGCATAAAAAGTCGCAAAACCGCCGCCATGGTATATAAGAATAGAATAGCCATACCCGCCCATGTATTCTGCCTGAAGAACTTCTCCGTCAGCTGCAGCCATTACCTGCGTACCTGTAGCAGCGCCGATATCTATACCGCCATGAAAAGCTTTTAAACCGGATATCGGGCTTATCCTGTAGCCAAACCCACTGGTAAGTATGCCTTTGGCAGGATAAAGCAGTTTGCCTGGTGCGTTGCCATGCCTTAAAGCCTCCAGTTTTTTTGTTATTTCTTTTTCTTTTGAAGCAAGTTCCTTTTCAATTTTAATCAATGTTTCTTTATTTGCACGCGTTCTTGTCAAAAGGCTTTTCTTTTCATTATATATTTCTTCGACTTCTCTTTTTTTCTTTACAGAATCCTCCAGGATAATTTCTATTTTATCTTTATTCTGTTTTTGCTCTTCTTTTAAAGACTCGATATGTTCTTTAGTGATAAGATTTAAATCCCTTGTATTTTTTACTTCATTTAATGTTTTTATATCCTGCTGGGCGATCATATTCATCAATTTTAGTTTTGAAAAAAGTTCAAGAAAAGACCTGGATTCAAAAAGCAGCTCCAGCAGGTCCTGGTTTTTGTTTTTGTAAATCAGTGCAATTCTTTCATTTAAAATACTGGTTTTATCTTTAAGCTCCTTTTCTGCAGAAGATAGTTCCTTTTCTTTTATAACAAGCTCAATAGTAAGCCTGTCCACTTCGGTTTTTGCCTCTGAGAGCTTTAAACTTAGATCTTCAAGTTCCTTGAGCGCAGAAATCAATTTATCCTCGACCTGGTTTACCTGGGAAATATAGGCAGTCTCATCATTTTTTGCCTGTTCTATTTGCTTTTGAGTATTTTCTTTCTGTTTTTTTACTTTTTCCAGTTCCTCTTCAAGCGTTTCAGCATAAAGTTTATTAACAGGCTTAAAATAAATAAAAGAAATCGAGGTAAATAAGACAACAGCAATCAGGCATGCAATCATTGCGCGCCTGGCTCCTGGCAGTGTTTGTTGCTTACATGTATTTTGCTTCATTGTTTGCTGCGATATTACTTTAAAATTAATGCTATTTAATTATTTCTTAATCTAATGTATCAACAATTCACTTTACTAATTAATTATACTCTTAAATATAAAAATATTGCAAAATTTTTAATTCAGCAATTTTTAATGT
>JAFGMJ010000260.1 GCA_016927635.1 Actinomycetota bacterium | reverse complement strand
TTATAAAATAATGTATCGATGCCAGATAATTTTGCAACGTTGACATTGCCGCCAGTTGCAAAAATATTTCTACCAAATCTGGTATAAGTCATTACGTAATAAGCTACACCGACAAATATTACATATATATAAATGAGATAGGGAATGCCAAATAGAGAACCGGTACCTAATTTTGCTATAAACTGGTTTTTTGTGGAAACCATATCACCATTAGTAAAAACAAGAGCAACTCCCCTTATTATAACCATCATACCCATGGTAGTAATAAAAGAATTTACTTTTAGCCGTGTTACTATAATGCCGTTTAGACTGCCTATAACTATTCCGGATATCAATGTGACTATAAATGCAGCAGCAATCCCCCAGGCATTTAAACCCCATTTATTTAACAAAGTGCAGCATAATATCTGAGACCATATAAATATCGAAGTTGCGCTTAAATCAAACTCCCCGCAAATAATTGCCATTGTCATGGTGCATGCCACAACTCCGTACACAGAAATATCCAGAAACAGGTTTTTTATATTTGTAAGCGCCAGGAAATTAGGTTTTAAAATCCCAATCACAATTGCAAACAACAGGAAAATTAAAAAAACAGGCTGTTCAAGAACAAACCTTTTTATACTGAAAGATTTCTTTTTTATAGTAACCTGCTGGTTTATGTTCATGTAGTCACTAACCCCCTTACTTCAGCACTTCTTTTCAAACCGTCCAGCGCAACTGCTGTTATAATAATTGCACCCCTGACTATAAGCTGGGCATATGCGTTTACTCCTATTACATTTAATGCATTCGAAAGTATTCCAAGAATCAGTACTCCAAGGATGGTCTTAAGTATGCTTCCTGAACCACCCATCAGGCTTGTACCCCCGATTACAACAGCTGCTATTGCATTTAATTCATAACCTGAGCCCTGTAATGGCGATGCTGAATAAACCCTTGAGGTCACTATTATTCCTGCAAGGCCTGCACAAATGCCACAAACAATAAAATTAATCACACGTATTTGTTTTATTTTTATTCCAGCCATTTTAGCAACATCCATATTTCCACCAAGAAAATATGACTGTCGCCCGAAATTAGTATTTGCAAAAATAAGCTGCATTAAAATTGCTATAACAATAAAAATCAGGATAGGTCCATAGTCAGTACCTATTTTTGTATATAGTCTTTCTTCTTCAAATCTTCCAAAGATGAATTGTCCACCACTTACAATTAAAGCTATTGCAGCAATTACGATCTGCATGGAATAAGTAATTATAAACGCTTCTCCAAGTCTTCCGTTGATTGCAGCAAGAATAATACCATTTATAAACCCGACTATCGCTCCCACAATAATGGCTGCCAGTATAGCTATAACTGCTGCAACATCCACATTTCCGGTTACGCCATATGAGTTCATTATCATAATAGCTACAACTCCGGTAAGTGATACAGTTGAACCGATTGACAAGTCAAATCCCCCTGCAATCATTACATAAGTCATTCCCAATGCACAAAGTCCTATAGCAGAAGACTGACGTAATATATTAAGGAAATTATTAATTGCAAAAAAATTTGGTTCAATTATTGATACGACTATTATTATTGCCAATAGTCCGATCATCAAACCATAATTCCGGATAATGGAACTAAAATTTATTCTTTTACTAAGTTTTTGCACCACTTCCTCCATCTATTCTCATTATCATATGCATTACTGCCTCAGCAGACATTTCATTCTTCAGGAGTTCGCCTTTTTTTACGCCTGCGTTCAATACTATTACTCTGTCACACATACCCAATACTTCAGGCAGTTCAGATGAAATCATGATTATTGATTTTCCCTGCTCTGCAAGTTTATTTATAAGTAAATAGATTTCATACTTTGCACCTACGTCAATACCTCTGGTAGGTTCGTCAAGTATTAGTATATCTACATCTGAAAAGAGCCATTTTGCAAGAACTACTTTCTGCTGATTACCTCCTGAAAGGTTCAAGGTAAGCTGGTTTATGGAAGGTGTCCTGATATCCAATTCATCGGTATATTCCTGGGCAAACTGTTTCTCCAGCCTGTTTCTTAATATGCCATGCCTGGAGACTTTAGCCAAATTGGTTATAGTAATATTCTTTGCTATATTATAGTCCAGTATCAGCCCTGTTTCTTTCCTGTCTTCCGTAAGAAGCCCGATTGAATTGTTTTTGCCATCATAGGTTGAGTGAATAGCTACTTTTTTCCCTTTTACTATAATTATTCCATCATCGTGCTTTTCAGCTCCAAATAAAGCTTCTGCAAGCTCAGTCCTGCCAGAACCTACAAGACCAGCAAAACCTAATACTTCTCCTTTTTTCAAGTTGAATGAAACTCCTTTGACCAGGCCTTTTCTTGTAATATTATCAACATCCAGGACTACTTCCCCTGGCATCACATTACGTTTTGGAAACTCCATATCGACGCTTCGTCCAACCATCAGCTCGATTATCCTGTCTTTTGTAATATTTTTAACTGGTTGAGTATCGATTATTTTGCCATCCCTGATAACAGTCACCGTTTCACAAATACTGAATATTTCTTCCAGTTTGTGTGAAATATAAATAATAGTGATACCTTCATTTTTGAGCTTTGCTATTATCTCGAATAATTTGTTGATTTCATTTGTGGTAAGAGAAGAAGTGGGCTCATCCATTACAATGATTTTAGCGTCAAATGAGAGCGCTTTCGCTATTTCAACAAGTTGTTTCTGTGCAGCGCTTAAATCCTTTATTTTTTCTGTAACGCTGAAATTAAATCCCAGATTATCAATCAAAGACTGGGCTTCTAAGTTTATCTGCCTCCAGGCTATTTTACCTCTACTCACTTTTAATCTGTTAAGGTAAATATTTTCAGCAGCAGTAAGGGTATTTATAAGGTTAAATTCCTGGAATATAAATCCAATACCTTTGGCCTGTGCTTCTTTTGTATCCCTGAACCTGCATGACTGGCCATTTACGATTATTTCTCCTTTATCAGCAAACTCTACACCATTAAGTATTTTCATAAGGGTTGATTTTCCGGCACCATTTTCACCGACAAGACCATGTACTGAACCGCGGGCAACACTAAATGATACGTTATCCAGAGCTATGACACCAGGAAATGTCTTGGTAATACCTTTCATTTCGATAATATAATCAGGTATCTTTTTCTCCTTTCCTGTTTTAATTGTACCCAAAAGAACTTTAATGATAAGTTCTCTTGGGTACAATATTTATATTATATTACATCATTTCCTTTAATTTCAGAAAACATTTTTACAATAGTTACCAAGATTTAGAACCAGCTGAAATCATCAGCATTTTCCTTTGTAGCAATATCCATAGGAATATATGTAACGGCATCTATTGCTTCGCCTTTTAACAATTTATTCATGACTTCTACAACCAGTGCACCTTCAAGCCCAGGATCCTGAGTTGACGTACCGTAAATATAACCGTCTTTTATACCTTCATATACACTCTTGTTTGAACCTGCGCAAACAATCGGAATTGTGCCCGGTTCAATATCTGCAGCTTTAAGTGCTGCAATTGCGCCAGCTGCTGAGCCACCATCATGGCAAATAATACCGTCAATCTCATCACCATAAGTGGTAAGATAATCCGTCATAATAGCAAGAGCCTTATCTGAATCCCAATCAGCATTTTGTTTTGCTAGGAATTTTATTTCTGTACCAGCAAATTCTTCATCAAAAGCCTCATTCATGAGTATTGTTTGTGCTGCGCCTGCGGCACCCTCAATTGCAACCAGGTTGGCTTTTTTCTCAGGCCATACCTGGAACACCAGTTCAGCCATGTTGTAGCCATGCTTTTCAATCATCGGCCCTACATAATAAGGTACATTGTTTTCTACAAGTGCTTCCTGTGTATAAGCATTAACTATTATATACGGAAAATCTTTTAATGCTTCAATTACAGGTATTGAACCATCAACATCTGCCGGGAAATATATAAATCCATCTGCAGTTTCAACTGCAAGTTTTGCCTGCTCAAGCTGTTTCTGCTGGTTTGCTTCACCATCAAGTATCTGTAATTCCATACCAAGCTCTGCTGCTTTATCAGTTGCTCCAGGGTTAAATACTGAGCAATAAGGAGCAGTATAAAATGCATTGGATAAAATAACTTTGAAAGCAGATGCCGCTGCTGTTTCTTCAGCTGCTTCGGTTGCCGCTGCTGTTTCTTCAGCTGCTTCGGTTTTACATCCAGTTAAAGGTATGCTCATAAGAGCTGCAACTATCAGCATTATTGCTGATATAACAAATAATTTCCTTTTCATTTTTACCTCTCTTCTTTAATTATTGATTTTTTCTCCAGTGTTATACAGGCTTACAGGTTACTCTCACCTCCTTATTGCCTGTATCTTTTTTATGAATTAATTATCTTTATTTTTGGAAAAGTTATTGGCAACGTTACCAATATTATATATTTTATAACCTTCATGTCAAGTATAAAGTTATTTAAATATCTGTTTTTTAAAGTTAGAAACCCACAAAAAAATAATTGACAATCAATCATGCTTTAAAATCCTTGATCATATTTTTTACTTCAAGTATTTTTTCAGGCATAATATTCT
>JAFGMJ010000259.1 GCA_016927635.1 Actinomycetota bacterium | reverse complement strand
TCCTTATCATTTTCAGAAAGATCTTCAACATTTCCATCCTTTATTATCTTTGTGCATTTGTTAAGTACCGCTTCCGGGGCGCCTTTGGTAAACATTATATAAGCCGGGATATTTTTTTCGTTTTTATTTATTTCATTATTTTCAATGCTGCAGGTAGCAGAAATACACTTTTGTACTATACTTTTATCCTTTTCAGTAAAAAGGCTCTCTTCAGATATTTTATGAACAGTGGTCATCATTTTTCTCACTGAATCAAACGGTTCTTCATATTCCCTTGGAAAGACAAATTCAAGGCTTGTCTTATCTATTGAATAAAAAGAGCCAAGCTCGATTAGCGCCGCCTCTGTCGGGTCACCAGCTATTTTTGAGCTTTTTTTATCAAGATAATGTGCATCATTGCAAAGCACTGCATTTTCAATTAAGAATCTTAAGGCAGGGTTATCTCTCGGCACTTTCCTGCCTTCAATTCCTGCCGGCACACTTTCTTTTTTTGCATTGCTGTAATCTTCGAATTCAGAAAGCCCGGGAAATATTTTTCTTACAATCATTTTATTCTGTGTAAGCGTACCTGTTTTATCGGTGCATATTACAGATACGCTGCCAAGCGTTTCTACTGAACTTAATCTTCTTACAATGGCATTGTTTTTTGCCATTTTCTGTACCCCCAGGGCAAGAGATATTGTAACAATTGCAGGCAGGCCCTCAGGTATGGATGCAACGGCAAGAGCAACTGCCACAAGCAGCATTTCTGAAATTATATCAGCCCTGGTAGCAGTTATAAGGCCCTGGGAAATATTCATAAAACCTTTTATAATGCCGGCTGCAAACACTATCGCGCTTACAGCAAGGCATATGATTCCAATTCTTGTACCGACAGTCTTAAGCTCCTGCTGAAGGGGAGTCATCTCTTCCTTCTGCTGAACCAGGCTTGCAATCTTGCCTATCTCAGTGTTTTTACCAGTCCCTGTTACAACTGCAGTGCATCTGCCCTTAACGACGGTAGTGCCGCTGAAAAGCATATTCAATCTATCTCCAAGGGGGATGTTTTCTTTTTCTATAATATCGGTTGATTTATCCACAGGAAGCGACTCACCGGTTATTATTGATTCATTGGCCTGCAGACTCACCTCATTTAAGATTCGGCAATCAGCAGGCACAAGATCCCCTCCGGAAAGTTTGATTATATCTCCAGAAACCAGGAGCTTGGAAATTATTTGTTTTTCAGAGCCATCCCTTACTATTAGAGCAGCAGGGGCAGCAAGCTCCTTTAAAGCCTGCAGGGCTTTTTCTGCCCGGTATTCCTGCACAAATCCAAGAACGGAATTAATGACAAGAATAATAAGTATAACAACAGCGTCTGCAATTTCCCTTATTATTATGCCTGATATCAATGCTGCAGCAATAAGTATCCATATCATGAAGTCATTAAACTGTGATATGAATATTTTGAACGGACTTCTGCCTTTCTTTTCTTCAAGCTCATTTAACCCGTTTTCGTCAAGCCGTCTTTCTGCCTCATTTTGGGAAAGGCCTTTTGAAATATCTGTATCAAGTTGCTCAATTGTCCTTTCTGCAGATAATGTGTGCCAGACCTGGGCTGCTTTGCTTTCCTCCATTATTCTCAAAATTTATTCCTTATTTCATTATTTATAAATATATTAAACCCATATATCATGAAACAGCTCCCATTGCTCTATATGTTCAATTATATGTTTTTCCATGACTTCAAGCATTCTGGACATGTTCTTATCTGTGATTTCTTTTATTTTTTCTTTATTCCCATCAAAAGCTATAAGTTCTATGGGCTTGCCTATTACCTGGAAATGATTGTATTTATCTATTCTCCATGTAAAGCTTGGGAGAAGCGGGGCGCCTGATTTCATTGCTATCTCGACCGGTCCTGAAGGCACATGAGCATATTTATTGAAAAATTTATACGAGCATGCTGTGCCCAGAGGGTCAAAATCTGTTGGTATTGCAATCACTTCATTGTTTTTCAATATCCTGAATATATTAAGCATCACCTTGTTTGCATAGAGTGTTTTTAATCCTTTTGAAAGTCTGCGATTTTCAAAGAAATTATCAGTCCTTTTATTTGTTCTTGCAAGACCTGTTCCCCAGATTTTATATCCTTCCACAGCAATCCTGCATGCCCCCCATTCAAAATTTCCAAGATGTGCAGTAAAAATCACTGCGCCCTTACCCAGCTTAAGCGCCTCTTTTAAATTTTCAATACCTGAAAGCTCTATTCTTTTTTTAAATTTTTCTATGCTTACAAGGGGATGTTTTAAAAAATCTGTGACATTTAAAAACCAGTTTACGTATATTTTTTTTACAATTGAAATGACCTGAATACTGTTTTCATCTTTGTGTATCGCATTGGCAACATTTTTTTTAAGAGACGGAACATAAATGCCCAGCCTAAACACCAGCCTTGCAACTATTCCCGCTATAAAATATGATATAGGGTAGGGTGTTATAAATGCCAGAAATTCTAAAAATTTGTAACCTAAAAATATGAACATTTTCAGCGAGTATTAAAGTTATATTTTTTCAAATATTGTAATTTTTATATAATATCAATTCAGGAGTGATTTTTAAATGATTGATGTAAAAGATTTATCTGAAAATATTGATGAAGTCCTTAATTATAAGCCGACTGATACGCCTGTAGTAAGTCTTTATCTGGGAGTTGACAGAGCAAAGATATTAAAACAGGAATATACGACAGTTATCAATTCAATGATTGCCCAGAAGAAAAACGAGCTGGAACAGCTTCAGGTTTATTCTGCTTCACAGAAAAAAAATATTTATGACATGATGGATGCCATAAAGCTATATATAAATGATTATTTTACCCCGGAATCTGCAAAGACAATTCTGATATTTGCAAAAGAAGGAAAAATATTCAGCCTGGTCAGGCTGCCATATATACTGAAACCTAAAATCATTGTCGACCCAAAGCCGCACACCCAGATTCTGAGGTCGATTCTCGGAAATATTATAAAATACGGCATACTGCTGCTGGACAGGGAAAAAGCCCAGATAATGCTGATGTCAATGGGTGAAATACAAGAATATCTTGACGCATTTATAAGTGATGTGCCGCCAAAAGTAAACTACAGAAGCCAGCTTGCTTTTAAGGAAAAGAATATACTGAGCAGAATAGAAGAAAAATTGCATCATTTTTTCAAGATTATAAATGAAAAAACACTTATACATCTCAGGGAAGGAAAATTTGACAGCATAATACTTGCCGGGCGAAGAGATATTGTTTCCCAGTTTTATAATTATCTCCACAGCTTTATACAGCAGAAATACATAGGCAGCATAGCTGCTGAACCTGACGACCTGCCCCATATAATAAGGGATAAGGCAAAGGTACTTATTGAAAAACACGAGACTGAACAGAAAAATAAATTTGTAGTTAAGCTGATAGATAATTACTGCCCTCAGGAGCTTGGAGTGCTGGGTGTTGAAGCAACTGTAAACGCTTTGATGCTGGAACAGATAAAGACACTTATTTACAATAATGAATTTACAGCTTCCGGATATGTATGCAGCGAATGCGGATTTATCACGTTAAATAAAGAAGACAGCTGCCCTTATTGCCATAAAGCGCTTACGTTTTACAGTGACATAACTGATGAAATAATAGAATCTGCAATAAGGCAGGGCTGTGAGATAGTTGATGTACAGTCAAATGAAAGACTTATGCAAAATGGAAATATAGGGGCTGTCCTTCGTTTCAAGATAGAAGCAGTTGGCGAATATAATACCAGGTAAAATTTGACAATATAAAAAATTGCAGAGAGAATTTAATTAATTATTTCAAAGCGATTTTTCCAGATCAGAAAGCTCGCTTGTAAACTGTTTTATGCTGTCAAACTGCTTGTAAACTGACGCAAATCTTATATAAGCTACTTTATCAAGACTTTTAAGTTTTTTAAGAGTCATTTCTCCGATTTCACTTGAGCTTATTTCGCTTGAATGAAAATTCCTTATCTCTGATTCTATCTCATCAACTATTTTCTCGAGGATTTTTGCGCTGATATTTCTTTTTACACATGCCCTTATAAGGCCGCTCAAAATCTTATTCCTGTCAAAAGGCTCACGGGTATTATCTTTTTTTATAACTGCTATTGGCGTATTTTCTATTCTTTCAAATGTGGTAAACCTGTTGCCGCATTTTTCGCATTCGCGTCTTCTTCTGATGCTGATATCAGAATCGGTCATCCTTGTCTCTATTACTTTTGTATCCGGATTAGAACAGTATGGACATTTCATTTGTTTTTTCCTTAATATGGAAAAGATTAAATAATTACAGGCTTTTTTAATTTCAAATTTTTTTCAGAAATGGCTTGATTATCCTGTGCAACACAGGGCTCAAGTCCCTTCTGCCTTCTGTAAAATAAGTCATTATAAGGCCCAGACATTTGGCGCTGTAAACTAAAGTTACCAGGATTAAAAAAATACACCAGTAATAACTTCCTTCACGATACCACATGAAGAAGGAAAAGAAAAATATTGCAACAGCCTGTGAAACGTATGTGTCTTTATAAAAAATGATAGCAGGCGGCATAAAAAAAAGATAAAGCCAGAGTATTGACAGGGGTGAAAGGAAGAACAGCGCGCCTACAAGAATAGCTAATCCTTTACCACCCTTGAATTTAATAAATATCATCCAGTTGTGCCCGACAATTGTTACCACAACTGCCAATAGTGGTATAAATGGATGGGAGCTTGAAAATTTTGTTGCAAACCAGGCCACCAGTGCGCCTTTTCCCATATCTGCTAAAGCTACAAGAATGCCTGCAAGGGCGCCTACACTGGATATTGTGTTCATGCCCCCGACATTGCCGCTGCCCGTTTTCCGTATATCTACGCCTCTTATCCTGCCTGCAATATAAGCAAACGGGATTGAACCGATGATGTAAGAAATTATAAGGATTAAAGCTGTATTAAGATAAAAATTGCTGAAAAGCATTTCCCTCCTGCTTTTAAAGCTTTCTATCTCTAACAAAATATAATTATTTACCCGCCTGTATTATGGTAAGTTAAATGCGCGGATTCGCTGAAATTATACCATAAACTTTTTGATTAATGAATTATGCTGAATTGTGTAAAGCCTGCCTTCCCAGGGAAAATAAAGACAGGCCGATTATTATAAATACAATATTTAATACACCCAGATACGCAAAAACTGCATAAAGGATTATTTTAATATTAAAATCCGGCAGAGCTGCTGCAGTCCTTTCAAAAGATGTAGAGAAACTGCTTAGATTTACAGATATGTTTGAAACATCTGCAGCAATTTTTTTTATATCATCGATATTTGTTCCAATGGAATCGGCCATATTAAAAATACTTCCTGAAAGTTTACCCGCATCTTCTGACATTGTGCCAAAATATTCCGATAATCCTGCAAGGGGTTTCATTCCCAGTATCTCGAATTCGATGATTTCGGATACTTCTGCAAGTGCCTCTGATGAGCTTTCAAGCATTTTGGAAGCATCCTTAAGTGAGTCCCGGGCTTCCTCTACTGTTCCGGCGACATCTGTTAAAGCCTCTGATGAGGTGTCAAGCAAGACATTTACTGACTGTACGCTGCTGCCTAGTGAAGTTATCACATAATTTGAGCCGGGATTTGTTATATTTATTTTACCTGTATAATAAAAGCAGGCAGCGCAGGGGATCAGCCCGATTATTCCAAAAATGATGATGATAACTGCAAACAAAAAAACAAGCTTATTTCTGCTTTGCATTT
>JAFGMJ010000258.1 GCA_016927635.1 Actinomycetota bacterium | reverse complement strand
TCTTATTTATTAATAACCGCTCACATCCTGTGCAAGGCCATAGAGTACCATCTCTGTTGCACATCCCCCTTTGCTGAGCGAACAGGCTGTATATACCATATCGGCAAAGTGCTCAGGTCTTACAGCAAACTCTTCGTCCCATTCAAACTTTTCAACATTTTCTGCTGCAGCCTGAAACCCGGTATTTGAACCGCCCGGAACTAAAAGCATTACGCAAATACCATTCGGCCTCAGTTCAGTATAAAGGCATCGGGTAAAAGAATTCACTGCAGCTTTTGCTGCCGAGTATACGGACCACCCGGCCCATGAACGCCTGTCACAGGCGCTTGATACGTTTATTATTTTTCCATAACCCTGATTTTTGAATTGCGGAGCAAATGTCCTGCAGCTCATAATAACACTGCTAAGATTAAGGTCTATTATCTTTCTGTTTACATCATCATCCATTTCTTCAATCGGAGCTACCCTAATGGCGCCGCCTGCATAATTTATTAGAAAATCCACTTTCCCAAAATTATTGACACATTCATCAAGCGCAGCCTTGAATGTGTCAGCTTTTGTCACATCTTTGTTTAAAGCTATGACTTTGGACCCGAAATCCCTGCAATTCTTTGCTGTCTGTTCAAGCCCTTTTTCATTGATATCAACCAATACAAGATTGCACTGGTCCTTTTTTGCAAAAAGTTCGGCTGTTGCTTTTGCAAAACCGGAGCCAACTGCAGATATCACAGCGACTTTGTCTTTTAATGATTCACTCATTTTTGAACCTCCAGTTCATTTTATAAAAGTTTAAAAATATATATCTGAAAAGTAATAAAACCACTATAATTATAATTTGATGCCACCTTAAATATTCAAAGCTGATTTGGCCATTTCTACCCATTTTTTTAATCTTGGCCTATCGCCTTCTATAGTGTAAATGTCGCGAAAGATAAATTCCAGATTTATATCTGAAGCGGCCTTTATAGTGCTGTAAAGATCTTTTTTCAACAAGTCCCAGTTTGGTGATTTGCCGCTTATGTAGGCAGGGATGGGTTTTCGAGAATATACAAAACCCTTACCTAAAAAATCTGCCATTTTCTGGAAATCGCTCCAGCCTGAGATTGATACTGCCCTGATATTAGGTATTTCCTTTATTATATATTCCCAGCGGTCATGCAGGCCTTCACAGCATCCGTAATAAATCAGTCCAAACATTTTGCTGAGCACACTGATATGCGGCAAAAAAAACTCGCAAAACATTTCAGGCGATATTATCGGCGGACCTGTCTCCTGAGATTCGGCCCATCCCCACAAATCCTGCGTGCGTACAGTGCCATTATAATCAGGCCGGGGCAAATCAGAAACGTAGCCATATCTACCAGCTCCTGCAAATTGATTATCAGTGTTAAGTTCGAGAAGTTTTTCTTCTATCATCCAGTTGAACTGCTTTATTTTTATATCTTCCAGGTGTGACATTAAATCATGTATGGCATCAGGTTTGTCGTATACCCACAATAGCAACTTATTATTGCCAAGAAGTTTTATTACATCCCAGGTCAAACCAAAAAAATTATTTCCCACCCACGGCCTGAATCCGGAATCAAAATGAAAAGGATCATTTCCTCCTGCTTTTACAGGCAGTATATCACCCATTATATCCATAAGCATTGATTCTTCGCTTTTTGTTTTGGCCCTGTCTATTTTTCTTGGGATATATTGGATTTTCTTAATGTCATCTGGTGTCTGGACAGGGAAATTATAAGTAAATCCCGTTGTCTCTACATTATCAAGGTGCCCGCTGATAAGCTCTACCGGCATGCCATAATCTGTTTGGCCTACTTCCCATGGCAGGCGAAAATAAGGCTCAACGACTATATCGTCTCCTATTTCCTGAACATGCCTTATTACCCATCTCAATGATTTTTCAATATTGTGTAAAAAAGGATCGCTGCATATAATCTCATCATGATTTATATAATCCTGAATATACCATGTCTCAATTAAAATCATGGGCCTTTCGGCTTTCAAATCATTCATTGCCTTCCATTGCCTTTTTCTTTCATTCATAACAGGCAGGTTTGCAGCATCAATCCACTTTTTGGCAAGCTCCCTGATTATTTTCTTCTCTTTATCTGATATCATAATGCCTCTTTAAATTAAAATTTATTAATACAATTACAAAAGTGCTTTTTACTAAATTTTTTATCTTGCAGCCAGACTCCTTGAACTATATTTAAGGTTTTGAAAAAGTACTGCTAAAATCAGTACCAGGCCTGTTGTAATGTCCCTGAAAGCCTGCTGCATGCCAAGCATTATCAGTCCGTTTGTAAGCACGCCTATAATCATTACACCTATAATTGTGCCAGATAGCCTTCCTTCGCCACCCGTCAGGGCAGTCCCACCCAGTACAACAGCTGCGATAGAACCCAGGGGATAACTTGAGCCGGATGTGAGTTGTGCTGCCCCCATCCTTGAAGTCAGTATTACGCCACCAAAAGCAGCTAGTATGCTGCTTAACATATAAACTTTAATTGTTAGATTATTTACGTCTATGCCTGCAATCCTTGATGCTTCAGGATTACCTCCTGTTAGATAAATTTTGCGGCCGAATATTGTATTTCTTAACATCAATTCAAACACTATATAAAACAGTATAAGTATTAATATTGGAAGAGGCACCCCATATATTCTTGTCGTGCCTAAAAATAGAAATTCTTTTGTGCTTATTACTATTGCATAACCTTTGCTGAGAATAAATACAGCTCCGTCCAGAATAAACCATATTGCAAGCGTTGTTATAAAAGGATTTATCTTACCCTTGGTAATAAGAATGCCATTAATAAATCCGATTAAAGCACCGACTGCAAGTCCGATAAATACTGATAGCACATAAGGAACACCCAGTTTTGCCGTAAAAAATGCAACTATCATCCCGCAAAAAACTGAAACTCCTCCGACAGACAGGTCAAAACCTCTTATAAGTATGCAAAATGTCTGGCCAATGCTTACAATGCCAATAACTGAAATGGTTAAGCCTATTGCATAAAGATTTTTCAATTTAAGAAAATAAGGGGATAAAAGTGAAAATACAATAATCGAAGCTGCAAGCACTAACAGCACAATCCATCTCTGTAATATTGAATAAATATTTACTTTACCCTTTACTTTGACCATTCAAACTCCTTGAAACTATTGATAATAATAATTACAGAACTGCATAATCTATTATTGTTTCTTCCTTAAGTTCAATATCATTCTGCAACTCTGCCTTTATTTCCCCTTCTTTAAAGACAAGTAATCTGTCGGAAAGTGCCAGTATTTCAGGCAGCTCTGATGATATCAGGATTACTGAACGACCCTGTTGGGCAAGTTTTAAGATAATATTATAGACTTCTGATTTTGCCGCAACATCTATTCCGCGGGTTGGTTCGTCAAATATAAGTATTTTTGATTCTGCGCCCAGCCATTTTGAGATAACCACCTTTTGCTGATTACCACCGCTGAGGTTTTCAATTAATGTCAGATCTGACGGGGTCTTTATATCAAGCGCTTCTATATAATGCATTGCAATATTTTTTTCTTTTGCATGCTGTACAATACCTAACTTTGAGAGATTTTTTATAAATGGCATCGTAATATTATTTCTGACAGTGGAAATTAAAACAAGTCCCTCTTCATGCCTGTCTTCAGTTACAAATCCAAGGCCTTCTTTTACTGCTGACTGGGGTGAAACAATATTTAAATTCCTGCCATTGATTATTATTTCACCAGATATTTTTTTGTCGATTCCAAATATTGCCCTGGCCACCTCAGTCCTGCCTGAGCCTACGATTCCGAACATGCCAAGTATTTCTCCCTTTTTAAGGTTAAAACTTATATTTTTTAATAATGAAGTATTTAGGCCTTTAACTTCCATTACAATGTCTTTTTGAATATTATTTGGCTGATTGGTTTTTCTGCTGAATAATTCAATATTGCGGCCAACCATCATCCTGATAACCTGGTCATAACTTGTTTCTTTTATATCGACTGTGTCTACCCTTTTACCGTCTTTTAATACTGTGACCCTGTCACAGATCTGAAAAATCTCTTTAAGCTTATGGCTTACATATACTATGCTTATGCCTTTTTTTGAAAGATCTTTAATGATTTTAAACAAAGCTTCCGTCTCTTCTTCAGAAAGAGAAGATGTGGGTTCGTCAAAACACAAAATTTTTAAATCCAGTGAAAGGACCCTCATAATCTCTATAAGTTGTTTCATTCCCATACTTATA
>JAFGMJ010000257.1 GCA_016927635.1 Actinomycetota bacterium | reverse complement strand
AAAAGTGAAACCTTGGCGTTTTAAAGAGTTTATAGGCCCAACTTTTTAATTTAAAAACTGATGTCTTGGGAGCAATTTTGGAAGTACTCGAACATTTTTATAATAATGTGGTAATACCAATTAAGATCGGTTCTTTTGATATATCAATTACAAACCTGGCAATATCAATGTTTGCAGGGGTTGCAATATTTATAATAATCATTATTATTTTCTCCCTCAGGCTTAAAACTGTTCCATCCAAAAAGCAGGTTGTCATTGAATTTGCTTATAATTTTGTCAAAAGGGGCATATGCTATAATATGATTGGCCCAAAAGAAGGCGACAGATGGGTGCCCCTTATAATGACAGTTTTTATATTTGTTCTTGCAAATAACTGGATAGGGCTTATTCCCGGAGCATACACCCCCACTTCAAACCCTGTAGTGCCGCTTGTGCTGGCAGTTATAATTTTTTTCACTGTACAGATAACAAATCTTGCCAAAAACGGCTTTAAGGGCTATTTAAGGACATATGCGCCATCGGCAGTGCCTAAATGGATGCTTGTAATAGTGGTTCCCATAGAAATAATAAGCACTATAGCCAAACCTTTTTCACTCTTTATACGACTTATGGCAAATATGCTTGCGGGTCATACCATTATTTTTGTTATACTCGGCCTTATAATTTATTTCAGGAATTATTTTATTGCCATAGCCGCAGTTCCTTTTGCAGTCATTATGATGGTGCTTGAGCTTTTTGTATCAGCAATACAGGCATATATATTTGCAATACTTTCAGCGCTTTATATTGGGGATGTCGTAAATCCGAGGCATTGAAAAATAAAATAAAAAAGAAATTATAATATCAATTAGGCAAATTTTTAAAAATACAACAGGAGGATTAAATGGAACCTAAAGTGGCAGCTTTACTTGCGGCCGGATTTGCAATGGGCGTGGGCTCTATAGCACCTGCAATAGCCATAGGAAACCTTGTGGGAAAGGCGCTTGAAGGAATAGCAAGGCAACCAGAGGCAAGCGGCCAGATAAACACGGCAATGTTTATAGGCATCGCTTTTGCTGAGGCAATAGCTCTTTACGCTCTTGTTGTGGCATTCCTTCTTATTTTTGTCGCTTGATTGCCAGGAATTGCTTTATTAAATATTGTGAGGTGTAAATAAGTTGGAAGAAGTACTTAAAATAATAAATCCTATGACCAGCACTGTATTCTGGTCGGTTATATCTTTTGTAATACTTCTTGCAGTTGTATTAAAATTTGTAGCCAAACCTGTTAACAGGATACTTGAAAAAAGGCAGCAGGAAATACGGGAAAGCCTTGACAGCGCTGAAAGGAAAAATGATGCCGCCAGTAAGCTAATCCAGGAAAAGGAAATGCTTCTGGATGCCGCAAGAGAAGAAGCGCAGAGAATAATCCATGACGGCAAAACTGAGGCAAAAAAAATAAGGGAAGAAATAGAGGAAAAAGCAAGTGAAAAATCAAGGACAATAATGCAGGCTGCGATGCAGGAAATAGATAATGAGAAGATAAGATCCCTGGAGGAAGTCAGGGACCGCATTGTAGATATTGCCCTTGACGCATCTGAAAAAATAATAAGCAGAAAGCTGTCAGAGCAAGATCACAAAAGGCTTATAGAAGAAAGTTTAAATGAAATCGAAAAGATTTAACCATTAGAAAATAATGAATTTGCATTATTTGAAGCATTGGCCTTAAAAAATTTGGGATTTAAAGACTTGGAAAAGAAAGAAAATAAAAAGTTTAAAACTGATTATTATGCCCAGGCAATTTTTAACATTGCTCTGGCAGAAAATTCCGTTGAACAGTCAGAGGAAGAACTAAAACAGCTAAAAGACGCTGTTATTTTGAACCTGGACCTTAAAAAATATATATCTGATCCTTCAATAAAAGAGGGAGAAAGAATAAATACATTACTTGAAATAACAGGCAGGAAAGCGGGCGCAGCCATTAAAGCTTTTGCGGCAATTATGGTAATTCTTGGGCTTGCAGAAATGTCTGAACAGATTTACCAGGACTATGTCGCAATTACAAACAGATTTAAGAAACAGATACTTATAAATGTCATAAGCGCTATAGAGCTGGAAGGCAGCACGCTAAAGGCAATTAAAAAGGACGTTGACACAAAAACCGGGCTTGACGTGAGGATAAAAAACATAGTGGACAGCAATATAATCGGAGGCATTGTGATAAAAATCGGTGAAAGGGTAATAGACTTAAGTGTTAAGAATAAAATTGAAGATATGCGGCAGAAATTAAAATCTCTTGAACTTAAGGGAGAATATTTTGGCATTGAAAATTGACACAGATAAAATAACAAAGCTTATAAATCTGCAGATAAATGAATATAAAAAAGAGGCTGCTGTAGAAGAGATCGGCAGAGTGCTGGAGGCCGGGGACGGCATAGCCCGGGTTTCAGGGCTCACAAAAACAATGGCAGGCGAAATGCTCGCATTCTCAGAAGGCGTATATGGCGTTGTGCTTAACCTGGACAGAAATGAAATAGGGGTAATAATACTGGGTGATTATGAGAAGATACAGGAAGGCGATACTGTAAAATGCACAGGCAATATCTTACAGGTACCTGTCGGAAAGGATTTGCTGGGCCGCATAATCGACCCTCTTGGCAATCCCGTTGACGGCCGTGGGCAGATAAAAAACTTCCAGTACAGGCCGGTTGAATTCACTGCTCCGGGCGTTGTTTCCAGGCAGCCTGTAGACGAGCCGCTTCAGACAGGCATTAAGGCTATTGATTCCATGATACCCATAGGAAAGGGGCAGAGGGAACTTGTAATAGGCGACAGAAGCATTGGAAAATCAGCATTACTGATTGATACAATAATAAACCAGAAGGGCAAGGATGTTTATTGTATTTTTGTAGCAATTGGGCAGAAGACATCCACCATTGCGCGTTTAGTCGACAAATTAAATGAAGCCGGGGCAATGGCCTACACCACAATAGTGAGCGCAACAGCCAAGGAATCTGCTGCGCTGCAGTACATAGCTCCATATGCAGGCTGCGCAATGGGTGAGTATTTTATGTACAGCGGTAAAAACGCGCTTGTCCTTTATGATGATCTTTCAAAACACGCAGTTGCATACAGGCAGATTTCCCTGCTTCTTAAAAGGCCGCCCGGCAGAGAGGCATATCCCGGCGATATATTTTACCTGCATTCAAGGCTTCTTGAACGTGCAGCAAAACTCTCCGATAAGGAAGGCGGGGGTTCCCTTACTGCCATACCAGTAATAGAGACAAAAGCTGGAGATATTTCATCATATATTCCCACCAATGTGGTTTCAATAACTGACGGCCAGATATATCTTGAAGACGATCTGTTCAATGCAGGAATCAGGCCAGCAATCAACCCGGGAATTTCCGTTTCAAGAGTCGGAGGCAATGCGCAGATAAATGCAATGAAAAAAGTCGCATCAATGCTAAGGCTTGACCTTGCACAGTACAGGGAACTTGAAACATTTGCCAAATTTGGCACAGAACTGGACAGGGAGACAAAAAAGCAGATTTACAGGGGTGAAAGGACTGTGGAAGTTTTAAAGCAGGCCCAGTACAGCCCTATGGATGTTGAGGACCAGGTGCTTATACTTTTTGCCCTTACAAGGGGGTATCTTGATGATATCGAGGTTAAAATGCTTAAAAAATTCGAAAGTGATTTTATTGAATATATTCACAGCACTTCAAGGGAAATCATGGAAGAGCTTCGCCAGGCAAAAGATATAAGTGCTGGCCTTGAAGAAAGAATAAGCGAAGCGATTGTGAAATTCAAGAATTTTTTCATTTCTTAAAGCCATGGAAAAGTCAGAAGATATAAGAAACCGGATAAAAAGCATAAAAGGGACACGCAAGATAACCAAAGCCATGGAGATGATAGCTTCTTCCAAGATAAGAAAAGCCCAGCACAGGATAAATGAAGCCCGCGGTTTTATTGAAGGGATTGAAAACGTTATAATGGATATAGCATGCTTTTCATCCACTGTCGCTGACCCGCTTCTTGCAGAACCTGAAATTGACAATAAAGTTCTTTTGATGGGAGTAACTGCAGACAGGGGCCTTTGCGGAGGATACAATGTCAATATCATAAGGCTTATAGAGAAGATGATAGCGGCGCTGGAAAAATCGCAAAGGAGCGTTACGCTTGAAATAATCGGCACCAGGGGTAAAAATTATTTCAATTATATGGGTTATAAAGTCGCCAGGTCCTATGAGAACATGTCTGACTACCCGAAATTCCTGGATGCAAGAGAAATTTCCAAAGACCTTATGTCGCGCTTTTTATCAGGCCAGGCAAACAGGGTTTTTATCTGTTATACAAAATTTAAAAATCCTGCCGAGATATATCCGACTGTGCGCCAGCTTTTTCCCATATCGATATATGAAAGTGAAATTCCAAGCAATATTTTAAACAGCAAAAACTTAGAGGTATTTATTGACAGATTCGGCCGAAATTACTCCAGTGAAGGAAACCTTAATTCAGGCGCTGATAAGGTTATGGGCAGGTCCAGGGGCACAGTGGATACATTGATAGGCGGCAGGGTATGCAGGCTCAGGCCTGAATTTATTTACGATCCTTCACTTCAGGAGGTCCTGGGTTCAATGCTGCCGGAATACATATATTCTGTGGTTTACGGCATACTGCTGGAGTCAACTGCCAGCGAAACCGGAGCCAGGATGACGGCTATGAAGACTGCAAGTGAAAATGCAGATGAAATAATCAATGGCCTTACGCTGATGTATCACCGTGCAAGGCAGCAGCAGATAACAATGGAAATATCGGAGATAGTCTCAGGTTTTGAATCTTTTAATGTCAGCGCTGACTGAAAATTATTAATTCTTTAAAACAATTGCCGGTATATTTTGAATATAATATTAAAAAACGGTTAATATAGCGGTATTACAAATAGGATGAGGTAAATAAAAATGCCAGACGATACTTTAAATGCAGACAAGAAATATTTAAACAAAGGTCGTATTGTCAGCATCAGGGGCCCGGTCCTTGATGTGGAATTTCTGCCCGGAAGGCTGCCTGACATTTATACTGCCGTTGAGATAATAAGGCCGGAACATGACAGGGCTTATTACGGGGAGAAAGTCGTTGCAGAAATACAGCAGTCAATAGGCTCAAACCTTGTAAGAGCAGTTGCAATGTCCACAACTGACGGCCTGAAGCGCGGCATGGAAGTTATTGACAGCGGAAGGCCCATAGAAGTACCTGTAGGAAGGGATACTCTTGGCAGGCTTTTTAATGTACTGGGTGTGCCCATTGATCTTTTGGGAAAAAAAGTACATCCTGCAACCAAAATGCCCATACACAGGGAGGCTCCTGATATAAGTGAAATCGAAACAACCACTGAACTCTTTGAAACGGGGGTTAAAGTGATAGACCTTTTGTGCCCTTTTATTAAAGGCGGAAAAATCGGCATGTTTGGCGGAGCAGGAGTTGGAAAAACTGTAATAATCATGGAGCTTATACATAATATTGCTATAAAACACGGAGGTTTTTCTGTTTTTTCAGGCGTTGGTGAGAGGACCAGGGAAGGCAATGACCTCTGGCTTTCAATGAAAGAGTCAGGTGTGCTTGATAAGACTGCTCTTGTTTTTGGCCAGATGAATGAGCCCCCCGGCGCAAGGCTCAGGGTTGCCCTGACCGGTCTTACAATGGCCGAGTATTTCAGGGATTTTGAAGGCAAGGACCTGCTTCTTTTCATTGACAATATTTTCAGGTTTGTACAGGCAGGCCAGGAAGTATCAACGCTGCTTGGAAGAATGCCGTCAGCAGTTGGCTATCAGCCAACTCTGTCAACCGAGATGGGTGAGCTCCAGGAAAGAATAACCTCTACAAAAAAAGGATCTATAACATCAGTGCAGGCAATATATGTCCCTGCTGATGACCTTACTGATCCTGCACCAGCAACTACATTTACCCATCTTGATTCAACTGTTGTACTGTCAAGGCAGATAATGGAAAAGGGAATATATCCTGCTGTTGACCCGCTTGACTCGTCCTCAAGGCTTCTTGACCCGCAGTTTGTGGGACAGGAACACTATCTTGTGGCAAGAAAGGTGCAGGAAATCCTGCAGAGAAATAAAGAGCTGCAGGATATAATAGCCATACTTGGTATTGATGAACTCTCCGAGGAGGACAAGACAACAGTTCAAAGGGCAAGGAAAATAGAAAGATTTTTATCCCAGCCGTTTTTTGTAGCTTCCCAGTTTACAGGCAGGGAGGGAAGATATGTAAAGCTTGATGATACAATAAGAGGATTTAAAGCCATTGCTGAAGGAGAGTATGATGAAATTTCAGAACAGCCTTTTTATATGGCAGGGACAATAGAAGAAGTCGAAGAAAGGGCATCAAAAATACTTGACGAGTTTAATATAAAATTTTCTGAACCACAGTGATGAGTGAAAAAGAAAAAAAAGAAAAAATCAGAATTACTGTTATAACTCCTGAAAAGAGAGTTTTTGAAGGATATGTGGATTACATAAGCCTGCCGTCAATAAGCGGGAGCCTTGGCATACTGCCGAAACATATGCCTATTATAACAAAACTTAAAATAGGAATACTGAAGCTTGTAAATGAAGGCAATGCCACATATATAGGCGTATGCAGGGGCCATTTTGAGTTTTTCGGCAAAATCGCAAGGGTGCTTACTGAAAGGGCTATTATAACGGCATATGAAGACCGGCAGGCAACAATAGCAGAGCTTAAGAAAAAACATGATATTACCCAGGAAATAACCGAGGAGACAAAAAAAGTAATCCAGGCAATTGCCGGCCTCACTACACTGAAGAAATAACGCGAATTATTTACAAGCCGGCAATAAAATCTTAATCAAAGAAGGCAAAATACAATCAGATGTCATATTATATTGTAAAAGGAGACAAAATTTTAAAAGGCAGCGTCCGGGTCAGCGGCGCAAAAAATTCAGCCCTGAAGCTTATGGCTGCTTCAATACTATCAGGCGGAAAGGTGACATTGAAAAATGTGCCCGATATTGAAGATGTACACATTATGGCTGATGTTTTAAGGACACTTAACGCCAGAGTGGATTTTGATACGGAAGGGCACATTCTTGAAATCGATGCCTGCAATGTCGATGTGTTTGAAGCTCCTTATGAACTTGTAAGGAAAATGCGCGCATCAGTCCTTGTTGCGGGCCCTCTTCTTAGCAGGTTTGGCAAAGTCAAGGTTGCAGTCCCGGGCGGCTGCAATATTGGCGCAAGGCAGATAGACCTTCACCTGAAAGGTTTTGAAGCGCTTGGGGCCTTAAATTCCATTGAGCATGGATATGTTATAAGCTCGGCAAAGGAAGGTCCGGCCGCCGGTAAGCCAGCAGGAGGCAGGCTTACAGGGGCAAGCATAAATCTTGATTTTCCCTCAAGAGGCGCAACTGAAAACCTTATGATGGCTGCCGTGCTTGCAAAAGGATACACGACAATAAGCAATGCTGCGAGGGAAACGGAAATATCAGATCTTGCAGATTTTCTTAATTCTATGGGAGCTGAAATATCCGGTGCAGGGACCGATTGCATAAGTATAAGGGGCGTAAAAAAGCTGCACGGCACCGCTTACGAGATTATGCCGGACAGCATAGAGGCGGGAACATTCATTGTTGCGGCTGCTCTATGCGGCAGTGATGTTGAAATAATAGATGCCGTATGGAAAAACATTGAAATATTCTGCCTTAAAATAAAAGAGACAGGCATAAACATAAACAGCACTTCAAAAAATTCCATAAGGGTAAAAGGTTTACAAAAAGAACTGAAGCCAGTTTATGTGAGCACTCTTCCATACCCCGGTTTTCCAACAGACCTGCAGCCAATAATTGCTGTTTTGCTTGCTGTTGTGCCCGGCATATCAATCATTACTGAAAACGTGTTTGAAAACAGGTTTATGTATGTTGAAGAGCTTAACCGCATGGGGGCAAATATTAAAGTGGATGGCCATCATGCTGTTATAAACGGGGTAAAAAAACTGTCTGCTGCACCGGTTAAAGCCTTTGATCTCAGGGCGGGGGCTGCCATGGTCCTTGCAGGTCTTGCAGCAGAGGGGGCAACTGAAGTATATGATATTTATCATATACAAAGAGGATATGAAAATTTTGACAAAAAACTTGCTTCACTTGGCGCAGATATTAAGCTTGTAAATGATACGCAAATAAATGTATAATGTAGCTTTGCAGTGCCAGTCCCTTGATAGCCGGAATTAAAAATTTATAATACTTTTTAAATCATAAGGCTTACCCAAGCATTTTGGCATGTGATTTTAAAATAGATTTTTATTATGGAAGATAAACTAAAAAATATAAAAAAAACTAAACCCGTTAAGGACAATAGTGTTAAAAAAGCAGGCAAATGGTCAGGGCTTAAGACATACAAGAAAGTATTGATAATAGTCTTTTCTGCAATTTTTCTTATTGCTGCGGGTGCAGGTTCATATATTTATTATTATATAAATAATGTCAATAAAACAATAAAATCAGGTACGACCACTGAAATAAGTGAAGTCCTGACACCCACAAAGACGCCTGAGGCGCCTATAACGGTTCTTCTTCTTGGACGTGACACCAGGGATGCCGAAACTGAGCGGGGCAGAACTGATACCATAATGCTTCTTCATATAAATTTTAAGGAAAAAAGGGCATCGCTTCTTTCAATTCCCAGGGACACTCTTGTGGAAATACCGGGATATGGCCAGGATAAAATAAATGCCGCATATGCTTATGGTGGAGAAGAATTGATGATAAAAACAGTCTCACTTGCAATTGACGCTGTCATCAACCATTATGTAACCATTGATTTTGAAGGTTTTATCAAACTCATTGATGAGCTCGGGGGCGTGGATGTAGTTGTTGAGCGGCCTCTTGAGGATCCTTATTCAGGTGCATATATTTCTGCCGGAAACCATCATTTCACTGGCGAGCAGGCCCTCTCTTATACCAGGAGCAGGTCTACGGAGCTGGGAGACATTGGCAGGATACAGCGACAGCAGTACATAATAAAAGAGCTGATAGATCAGAAACTTAACCTGAAAAATGTCTCTAAAATAAATGATTATTTCAATATAATAATTGAAAACACCAAAACCGATATAGACCTTTTGACAATAATATCCTATGCAAAATCAGCACTCTCATTTGGCACTGAAAACCTGTCCACTGCAATAATACCGACTCATCCGGACTGGATAGATGAAGGCACAAAAAGCGTGCAGGTACCAGATCTTGAAGAAGCCAAAGCAATGTGGCAGAGGATAATATTTGGCCAGCCGGTAAGCAGGTATGGCATAGAATATTTAAGCGGCTCTGAAAACATTGATGAATCTATGCTTCAGGACAAGCTTTACAATTATAAAATAACAGTAAAAAATACGGGCACACTTGAGTGGAAAAAGGAAGAGCCTGATTCTTTTTATCTGAGCTATCACTGGCTTGACTTTGAAACCAAAAAAGCAATAGATTTTGAAGGCAAGAGGAGCATATTGCCTGTGGACTCGGTGCCTCCGGGGCAGGCAGCAGAAATAGATTTCCATGTTCAAAGCCCTGCAAGCCCGGGACAATATATACTGCAGATAGATATGGTCCATGAAGGCAAAACATGGTTCTCATACCAGGGCGTGCCTACGCTGGAAAAATATGTTGCCGTAAACGTAAATTACGCTGCAAGCTATGCTGATAATGGCAGCACCCCAAATGAAATCAGGCCCGGGGAGGAGTTTACATCAAAAGTCACGGTTGTAAATAACGGATATATGGACTGGCTTGCTGAAGCCGATAAGCCGGTACGCCTCGGGTACCACTGGTATAACAGGGACACCAGGGAGGTAATTGCATTTGGCGCCGGAAGGGGGCTGCTTCCTCAAGATGTCGGGCATAAGGGTTCTGCAGAGGTGGAAATTTCAATAACTGCGCCGGAAAAACCCGGCAGGTATATACTTGCATATGATCTGGTACATGAAAAAGTGACATGGTTTTCACAGCAGGGTATTTTCCCTCTTGAGGTAGATGTTAATGTGGGCATCACCATTGATAATGCTATAGTGAAAAAGACCTCTGTTGCCATTTATAACGGCTGCGGAGTATCCGGTGTGGCCGCTGATTTCAGGGATTATATAAGAAATTATAATTTTAATATATATGGGCTTGCAAACGCTGAAAATTTTGAATTTGAACAGACTGTTCTAATATATAAAAGCGGCAAAAAAGAAAATGCTGACCAGATTTCCAGGCTGCTTTACAGCTATGATATCGAGGAATACAGCAGCCAGTGGGAATATTATGACAGCTCTGCCGATATAGTGATAATACTTGGGAAAGATTATAAGGAAAATATCAGGCAGGATTAAAACTGTGGTATAATTTCATTATGAGAAAAGGTTCAATTTTTAAAATAATCAGGCTATTTTTATTAGATATACTAGTTATATTTTCATCATTTGTTTTTTCTTTTTTTCTGCGTGGCGTTATAAGCACCTATATTGGCGTAAATCTGTTTGATATATACAGCAACTATATCTTTTATTACGTTATTGTCATCATGGTGATAAAGCTTGCCTTTTTTGCCGTTTTTGGAATGTACAGAAGGGTGTGGAAATACGCTTCACTGAAGGATATGGTCGCAATACTTGAAGCCACGGCTTTAAGCACAATACTTATTGGTGTTGTTTTTTATGTTCTCAGCCAGCCTGTTCCATGGTTTGGCAGCAGCACTTTCAGCCTCCCGTATTTTCCAAGAAGCATTCTTATAATTGATTTCTTGATGACTCTTGTCCTTGTTATAATTTCACGCTTTTCTGAAAGGTATTTTAATGAGCTTCGTTTCGGAAGAGCCGATGTGCGGAAAAAAAGAGTGCTCATTTGCGGCGCAGGGGATGCCGGTGAAATGATAGTGCGTGAAATGATAAGGCAAAGAAACAGCGAGTACATACCTGTTGCATTTCTTGACGACGATATTTCAAAACTTAAGCATCAGATACATGGGGTCAGAGTTGTGGCGCAAATAGCCCAGATGGAGGAAATAGTACAGAAACTTTCAGTTGATGAGATAATAATAGCGATGCCTTCCGCCTCCGGAAATTTAAGGAAAGAAATCGCCCTAAGGGCCAGTGAGATAAAGATACCGTGCAAGACACTGCCAAGCATGTATGAGGTAATTGACGGTAAAGCCTTTCTGTACCAGGTCAGGGATATAAATATTGAGGATATACTTGGAAGGGAAGCTGTAAAAATCCACACTCCTGAAATACTGTCTGCAATAAAGGATAAGTCAATTCTTGTTACAGGTGCCGGAGGCTCCGTTGGTTCTGAAATTTGCAGGCAGTTAATAAGATTTCAGCCAGGCAGGCTTATACTTGTAGACCATTCAGAAAACAGCCTTTTCTTGATAGAAAATGAGCTGAAGAACAAATACAACTATAAAATGGCGTATCCCATTGTTGCAAGCATACAGGTAAAAAAAGTAATGGGAGATGTTTTTAAAAGATACAGGCCGACCATTGTTTTCCATTCCGCAGCTTACAAGCATGTCCCTCTTATGCAGCTAAATCCAGAAGCGGCAATTGAAAATAATTTTATAGGCACAAAAATACTGGGCAAGATCTCAATTGAATACGGCGTTGAGAAATTTGTCCTTCTTTCAACTGACAAGGCTGTAAAGCCAAGCAATGTGATGGGCATATCCAAGCTTCTGGCGGAGAAATATCTTCAGGTCTTAACTGACAAGTACGGCACAGAGGGCACGAAATTTATAACTGTAAGGTTTGGCAATGTGCTTGAAAGCAATGGAAGCGTCGTAAATATTTTTAGAGAACAGATTGAAAACGGCGGGCCTGTCAGCGTTACACACCCGAAAATGGAAAGGTATTTGATGACAATACCGGAAGCCTCCCAGCTTGCAATACAGGCCTGCATGATGGGCAAGGGGGGAGAGGTTTATGTGCTTAATATGGGCCAGCCGATAAGCATACTGGAACTTGCCAGAAATATGATAAAGCTGTTTGGCATGAAACCTGATATAGACATAGAGATAATTTATACAGGTCCAAGGCAGGGGGAAAAGCTTAGCGAAGAACTTGCAAGGGATGATGAGGAAGAACTCGTAAATAGCCCGTTTAAGCATATATTTGAAGCAAGGCTTAAAGTAAAACCGGATTTTAAAAACCTTGAGAATATACTTTTTTCAATAGAAAAAGAAATAGTTATAAATGATTATAATAATATGTTTAAGGACATAAGAAGGGTAGTACCTGAATTTGATGAAAAAGTCATCTGGTATAGATCTGAGTAAAAGTGCTTCCAGGCTTTTCTGCAAAAGGATCACTGACATAATATTTTCAATAATCCTTATAATACTGATCTCGCCTTTCTGGCTTATTATAACTATTGCAATAATAATAGATTCCAGGGGAAGCATTGTATTTAAGCAGCAAAGAGTCGGGCTCTACAGCATAAATTTCAATATATACAAATTCAGGACCATGAAATCGGGCACCATAGACCTGCCCGCAGAAGAGCTTCCTGACAGGGAAAACAAGGTGACAAGAGTCGGCAGGTTTTTAAGAAGGTTCAGCATAGATGAAACGCTTCAGTTATTCAATATACTTAAGGGGGATATGAGCTTTGTCGGCCCAAGGCCCACACATCTCGGGCAGAAGGAGCAGATAAGGCTAAGAAAAGAGCTTGGTACAGACAGGATAAGGCCGGGCCTTACAGGGCACGCCGTTGTAAACGGAAGGGACGCAATATCCATACCCCAGAAGGCTGAATTTGACAGGCAGTATGTTTTCAATTACAAACCTTTCATGGATACAATGATTGTGCTGAAGACTTTCGGCGTTGTACTGACATTTAAAGGCGGCAACTGATATGAACTCAAGAGAAAAATTTCATTCAGTAATGGATGATGATAACAGGAAAGTAAATTTAAAAGCAGAATTTGCGTACTGGGCAGGAACAATCAAAAACTGGTTTTTGCAGGGGCTGACAAAAAAACATGAATTAAATGAAAATATCACAGATTCCGATTCCCTGCGCGGCTCCAAGCCTCTTTCTGAAAACTATTTAAAAAGTGTTGATTTAAATGTCATGGATTATTTCAAGCTGGATTCATATCTTGAAAAATTCCCGTTTGACATAAGCCCCATGCTTAAAGGCCAGGTATTTGAGGAAAATGCTGATTATAAAATATTTTCTGACAGTTTTGGCCTGAAGCAGAAAGTTTACAAGCATAACAGCAGCACCCCGCTTGTGCTTGAATATCCCATAAAATCCAGGGAGGATTTTGAAAACTATAAGGCTCATTATGACAGGGACTTTCAAAAAAGGCTGCCCAAGGATTTTGAAAGTATTTCAGCTGCACTTAAGGAAAGGGATTTTCCCATAAGGCTGGGCGGAAATCCATATGGTTTTTCTTTTTTTGCAAGGCATCTTATGGGTGATTTCAAATATATGCTTAGCCTTTATGATGAACCCGGCCTTATAAAAGACTTCAATGATTTTTACCTTGAATTTACAATGCAGTATTTCTCGAAAATACTTGATAAACTCAATGTCGACTGCATCTTAATACTTGAAGATGTCGCCTACAGGTCAGGCTCCTTTATTTCAAAGGAAATGTTTAAAGAGTTTTTGCACCCTTATTACATACGTTTTATAGATTTCTTAAAGCGCTACGGCATCAAAAATATTTTTGTTGATTGTGACGGAAAGATAGACGAGCTTATCCCGCTCTGGATTAATGCAGGGGTAACAGGGCTATTTCCGCTTGAGGCCGTAAATGATATAGAAAAGATACGGCAGGATTTTCCTTACTTAAAACTTATGGGCGGGTTTAATAAAAAAGTCCTTTTTGCCGATTCAAATAAATCCCTTATTGATTCTGAACTTGAAAAAACATACCGTATGATAAAAAAAGGCAGGTATATACCTCATATAGATCATGCTGTATCGCCGGATGTGACGTGGGAAAACTTCAAATATTACAGGATGACACTCAATGATTTCATAGATAATTTATAACAGGGGGCCACAGGCAAATTCATAAATAAAACATTTTATTTCAGGATGTATAAAAGCCCCCCGTTTTTTGAGTATTTTGAAACAAACTGCATATTGCCGATTTCAATTTTTTGTTCCCCTGAAAGAATCAGCACATATTTGTAAGTATTTGGCGCATGGCCATTACGGTTGATTTTTTGAAGCCGGCTTATTATCTCGTCACTGGTTTTTTTGTCTATGTCTACAAATTGTATGTCCCTTGGATAAAGGTTATATACCATTTCAGCCATAATATAGACGGGCTCGCCCTTAACCAAAACCGAAAGGTTTTGTCCCGGAGGGATTTTTTTATCCAGCCAGTAAATAAATTTTTCAAAATCATAGAAACCGTAATATGATTTATCAAGTTTTTGCTCGATTATATATTTTTTATATGAGTCCCAGTAGCTTTTAACACTGTAAAAAGTGCCTGCAGCCATGAAATAAATGACTGAAAAAACCATAATAATAATCAATAAATAAGAAATGGCTAAGTTTGGCCTTTTTT
>JAFGMJ010000256.1 GCA_016927635.1 Actinomycetota bacterium | reverse complement strand
TTTGCTTAAGATTTTATAGCAGTTGGTGTTATATGTTTGGAAGTGTCTGGCTTTACAATGATTATACTGTTCTTACAGAGCTTTCTTCTTAAATGCTTTTTAAAACGGGTGACGCTGCTGAAAAATTATTCCAAAAATAACTGTATTTATTATGTTATAAAATCTAAATATTAAAAGCATAACTATTTTTTTAGAAAATAAGGTATAATGCTCAAAAAATAATCTTAAACAGTCAAATCACTATGCCCTTTGCAGCTGAGCAAAACTTATTACTGGGTATTGCCATAGGGGTTGCATCCTATTCATGCCTAATATTTTTGTTTATTTTTTATCCAAAATCCCTTGTTTATTATAAATTCATCCTTTTTGGTAAATGTATTACCTGTTTTAAGTAAATTATCCCGTTACATATCATATTTATACTTGAGGGATCCAAAAGGAAGTTCTTATAAATTTATAAATTAATAGGTGGAATCTTTACAAAGTCATCACATTCATATGCGCCAAATGCAAAGGGATTGATATCAAATCCAATAATATACAAGGGAAGCGTTGAAAGATTGCATGAATGTATTACTGATTGTCCGATTCCGCTCCCTATGCTCATAACAGCAATACAGTATTTTCCATTTTTCATTATCTAACCTGTTGGGAATATGCAAGCAATAACTGGGTAAAGATATATGATATGGATGGAGTCGAAGTATTCTCAATAGACATGGAAAAAGGAAATGCGCGCTTTGAAGCAGACCTTCCTGATGGTATGTACACAGTAAAGACATTTCATAATGGCTTTGAAACACCAATACAAGAATTTTTAATAGGCAGACCATAGGAACTTAATAATAAAACTTAAGATTTTTATAAGACCTCATTTAAAAATGGGGTCTTATGTTTTATACAAGCTATTGAAATTTATATGAAATACATACCGGAATGGCTGGCCTGAGCAGGCAGGATTCGAACCAAAAATATTGGGTATAGAAAAGATTCCTGAAGACTATTTTTTTGAAAGCATTATTGCGCTGGAGCAAATCCTGTTTATAGCATCTGGCACCAAGGCAATGTAGGGAGCGTAGCTTGTATCAGTCATATAAAGATCGTCTATTGTCATTTCGGCAGTCAGTGCTGTGGCAAATACATCTATTCTTTTGCCGACGCCATCTTTTCCGGCCATCTGGGCGCCAAGAATGCGCCTGGTCTGGCTGTCAAAGATTAAAACCATTTTAATCTTTTGCGGCTTTGACGTATAAGTGACTTTTGATGCAAATTCCCCTGTGACTTTTAGAGCATTAAATCTATAATCTACTGCTTCTTTCGTTCCTATACCGGTTCTTGCCACCTCATAATCCAGTATTTTGTCTACTTTGGTTGCAGGCGAGCCCGGGAATATATCATCTTCTCCTGCAGCATTTGCGCCGGCTACCCTGCCTGCTTTAATCGCATTTGCAGCAGTAGGTATATAATCAAAAGATTTGGTTATAATATTTTTTATCAGGCAGCAGTCTCCTGCAGCATATACATTTGTCTGTGAAGTCTGCTGTTTCTGTGAGACTTTTATTGCGCCGCTTCTATCCATTTCAATGAAGGCAGACTCAATGAAATCAGTGTTTGGCTTTATTCCTGCGGCCATAACAACAATACCTGCATCAATTTCAGCAGTTTCACTATCATTGCCTGAAACGCTTTCAATCAATACAGAAAAGCAGTCTCCTGAATTATTATTTATATTAAACTTTTTAACTTTATATCCTGTAAAAAGTCTAATGCCTGAATCCCTTAAAACGTTTTGAAGCGGGGCGGATATTTCCTCCTCATAATCGGAAAATACTTTCTCCTTCATCTCGACTACGCTAACTTTAATGCCCCGTTTAAGCAGGGCCTCTGCGGTAAGAAGGCCAATATAGCCTCCTCCTATTATTACTGCATTTACCGGTCTTGTGTCTTCAATATATTTTCTTATATTCAGGGCATCTTCGACATTTCTGAAATAAAATATATTCTTTGCATTTGCGCCTTCGATTTCGAATCTGCGCGGTGAGGCCCCGCTGCAGATAATAAGGCGGTCATAATCAAATACCTTTAAAGAGTCTGGATCGCTAAAACCGTTTTGGCCCAAAATGTTTACAGTAACTTCTTTTTTAAAAGTATTTACTGAAACCACGCGATATTTTGTAAATACGGAGATGTTTTTCTTTTCCCGGAAATATTCTATGGAATAATTTAATAATGTTTGAATATTGGCCACATCACCGGATATGTAATGGGGCAGGCTGCATGAACCATATGATATAAAATTGCCTGATTCAAAAACCTTTATATCAAGATCTGGATTTATTCTTCTTGCCTGATTTGCTGCAGCCAGGCCTGCAGAATTTGCGCCTATTACAATAATGTTTTTATATATATTTGATATCATATTCATTATTTTATATTTTTTCTTCCAAAAATTAAATTGCCAATAAACGAATATTTTAATTCAATTGCACCTTCAGGGCACATTTCGCTGCAGCAGTAACATCTTATACACTTTTTGTAATCAAAAACTAGCTTTTTGTCTTCCTCTTCTATAGCATTTTCAGGGCAGATTTCTATGCAGATGCCGCATAATGTGCATTTTGTTTTGTCCTGGTATGGCGACACGGAAAGATTATTTCTGATAAAAGGCATTAAATAGGTGTTTAAAACCCTGTTTTGCGCAATATGGTCAAGAGGCGATATTTTTGGAATCCTGTAATCCCACATTGTAAATTCGCCTATATTGCCTCCGCATAATTCTATTACTGAAGGATCCCAACCGTTTAAATGCCTTTCTTTTGCATTTCTTAAAAGGGGGATGTCCAGAATATTGAAATTCATAAGTTGGGCCATAACATTGTCAAGAGCAAGCGCATTAGAGCTTGCAAGGACAAGCCCTGTATTTCTTGGAATGCCGCTTGCTCCCGGGCCTTCGCCCTCCATGCCCAATATTCCGTCCATAATATTGAGCACTGGTTTTTTATAAAGATATACATCAAGCAGCATATTGCTGAATTTGCCTGTATCCATGAACTTGGCATGAAGCAACGTTTTTGTTCTGCCGTAAATTATGCCAAACATATTTTTAACAGCACCTGTAATCCTTGTAAGGCTATGTGTCTTGAATTTTGGAAGATTTATTATTATATCAGCATCCAGTGCCGGTTTAATAACATCCATTTTTTTTAACATTACGCCATCTTTAAAGGAAACACTTAAGTAATTGCAGTCAATGTTAAGAGAGACATTTTCAATTCTATCAAGATATGTAAGTCCGCATTGCTTATAAAGTTTTAAAAGTTCTTTTTTTGTGTGGCCGGTTGAAACACCCGGGCTATCTGCAATTATTATCGAACAGCCCGGACCTGAATATTTTTTTATAAGCTGTATGACTGCTTCAATAAATAAAGGATGAGTAGTAACTGCAAGCTCAGGTTTTGAGGGAGATAACAGATTGGGCTTTAACAATATTTTTTTTGCCCCCCGTATAAATTTTTTAAACCCTCCTATTTTAGCAACACAGTTTTCGATGGCATCTGCAAGAATTTCTATTTTATATTCCGGACATCTGCATATCGACACTTTGTCCTTAAACATAGTGCTTCCAATATTGTCTTTTAATTGATTTTCACTCATTTTTTTATGCAAAAAATAAATCCGGTATTTTGTTATTTTTTATATTATATACGTGTTATTAATAAATGCCATTACTGATTTCAAACAATTTAAAATCATTGACTTTGCCATATAACCTGTATTTAATAAAAAATGATTTTAAATAATAGTTGAAACAATACTAATTCATTAAGTATAATATAAACACCATTAACATGTGGTATTTTTTAATTTAGTAAGGAGAGAATCAATAACATGTCTGTCCAAAAGCATTTTACTGCTGAAGAAGCAAAGGCAATTGGCGAGAAACTGGGTATTGACTGGAGTAAGTTTGATGTTGAGCAGTTCAGGATGGGAATGGACGTAGAGCTTGAGCATGGTAAAGTGGATGCTGAGACAAATGTCACCAATGATGATCCGCTGCTCACCGGTAAAATAGCTCTGGCTCATTTAAATGAATTTCCTGATTACTATGACCGGCTCTATGAAATGGAAGAGGAAGCAGAGGAATACTGGGATATTAAAGAATAAAAAGGCTTTAAAGCCATAAAATCCCGGATATTTATGAGCGGTTATTTTTAATTAAAGGATCTACTATAGAATTTGTATAGAATAGTTCTTATAAGTTTTATATCAGATCTTAGTTTAATGAAATAAAGGGTGCAATTACAATGATTGCACCCTTTATATTTTTAATTAAGAAAATCAGCCCAAGCCCATCTGCCTGATTTTTTCTGCTGTTATTTCGCTGTAGCTGTTTATTACCATGTCTGCCATTTTAAGATCCTCTGCAGAATAAGTATTAACTATTGTTATGCATTTCATTCCGGCACTTTTTGCAGCAGTAAGACCAACTATAGAGTCTTCAAATACTACACATTCGGAGGGTTTGACTCCAAATGCATCTGCACCTTTTAAATATATTTCCGGGTGAGGCTTTACGTTCTTAATATGATTTCTTGCAAGTTTTAAATCAAAGTAAGGATAAAAACCCAGCCTGTCAAATATTATTTCAACTTCTCTTAAACGGCTATTTGTGGCAAGCCCTATTTTGAAATTATTTTTAAGCTCTGCCAGCAAAATATGCACGCCTGGCACCGCAGCCACTTCTTTTTTTAAATTTCGCACATATCTTTCTTTTATAGTATTTTTTATTTTCTGGTCATACTGCTGGCCTCTGCTTTCAAGAATCCTTTTAATAGACTCCTTCCAGATAAGTCCGTACATCATTTTTTCCTCTTCGCTGGTCAGGATAATGCCCCGTTTTAACATAAATGCCCTTGTCACTTTCCATACTATTTTTTCGCTGTCGGCAATAGTGCCGTCCATATCAAAAAAAACTGCTTTTATCATTTGCTGCACCTTTATTGTAATTAT
>JAFGMJ010000255.1 GCA_016927635.1 Actinomycetota bacterium | reverse complement strand
CAGAAGATATGTACAAAAAAACACACAAGACATTTGTAAATGTAAAAGAACTGGACAGGGTCATGTGCGGAAAGTACAGGCCGGGTCATTTTAAAGGTGTGTGCACAGTAGTTTTAAAGCTAATAAATATTTCTGTCCCGGACATTGCGTATTTTGGCCTTAAAGACTATCAGCAGTTTTTAATAATAAAAACAATGATCAAAGACCTTAATCTTGAAGTTGCTGTAAAGGGCTGTCCTATTATAAGAGACAAAGACGGACTGGCTTTAAGTTCAAGGAACAAATACCTGTCGCTCAAAGAAAGACAAAATGCTACTGTTTTATACAAAGCGCTAAATCTTGCAGCAGGCAGGGTAAAAGAAGGCAAATCAAGTATTAAAGATATAAAAAAAGAAGCCATAAGTCTTATTAATTCCAACCCGTTTGTAAAAAAAATCGATTATTTCGATTTAAGGGACTCCGAAAGCCTCAAATCAGTGAAAACCTTAAAAGAGAAAACTCCGGCGGGCCGGAATAAATTGCTTATAGCCTCAGCGCTTTGGTTTGGAAGCACCAGGCTCATTGACAATATTTTGATATAGCCATGTAATGATTTTTAATCTTTTTTTAAGGCATAAATATAAAAGATATGTCATTTATTATAATTGGCAGTTTGTGGTAATATAAATTAGAGATTATTAAAATTCTTGCATTGTAAATTTTAAAATAAACAGAAAGAAGAGAAAGTTGCGTATAGATTTATTAAAAAGTAAAATTCACGGGGCAAGAGTCACGGACGCACAGATACATTATACCGGAAGCATAACAATAGATAAGGAGCTTATGGAAAAGGCCCAGATCCTTCCATTTGAAAAAGTACTGGTTGTTAGTCTTGACAGTGGAGAAAGACTTGAAACTTATGTTATTGAAGGAAAAAGAAACAGCGCAGAAATATGCATTAATGGAGCGGCAGCAAGAAAAATACTCAAAGGTGAAAACATTATTATAATGGCATTTGCCTCTATGGAGCATCCCGAAGCTATAAAACATAAGCCTGTTGTTATTCATGTTGATGAAAATAATGCAGTTGTTTCAGTACATAAATATGTCGATAAAGATGATGAATGCTAAATATTTTTATAAAAAAGCTCTTATCTGTCTGTTTTGTGCTTTAGTGGTTTTGTTGTCTTTATTATCGTTTATCTCATGCCGCCCGCAGGATATATCGGTTCTGGATTCAGAAAAAAACCCTGCTTCAATGGATGTCCAAGATACAAGCAGTGGCGTTTTACCCGCAGAGCCAGGCCTGGAAAATAAAGAAGGTCTTTCACTTTTTGACCACACAGCCATAAAATTAATGCCGGCTGGTGTTTTGGATCTCGAGATCAAAAACTGCAATATATACCAGGATATATACGGCGACCTTATATTGCTGGGTGAACTGTTAAACAAATCTGAAATAATTAAAACAAATATCGAGATAACTTTAAGTTTTTTTGACAAGAATAAAAATATTATTGATGAGAAAATAATACCGGCTTATGCGGAATATCTGCGCAGCGGCAAAACCATGCCTTTTGTCTTTGTTTATGAACATAAAACAAAATATATAAATCTTTCGGAAATAAAAATAGGGGTAAATTATAAAAACTACAATAAAGGCCTTGAAGGTTATCCCGTTGTTACAGAAGAAGATTTTTACTACGACGGCGATGTATTAACAATAAGCGGAAATATATTTAATCTGGGAGCAAGCAACATAGAGAATCTGCGTCTTTTATGTACTTTTTATAATAAAAAAAATCAGGTTGTATTTATAAGAGATTGTTTTATCCAGAATGAAAGCCTTGGAATGCTTAAAAAACAGGATTTTAAGCTAAGCGTTTTGCTTGATGAATATATAGAAGAATTTACAGATTACCGCTTAGAGGTTTTTTTCAGAGATTCACTGAAAACATAATATTTTAAATTACTTTTTGTTAAGGATTTACAAATGAATAAACCAGGATATTTTAAATCACTAAAAATTAAAAAAACTGCAAAAACAGCATTAATGATTATATCGGCTGTATTGATTGTTATTATCATGTCTTCTCTTCAGGCCTGCGACCTTTTTAAGAGAAACGAAACAGTGGAGACATTGCCGCAAAGCACAGACCAGGGAACCCAGGTTGAACCTGAAGACCAGGCAAGTCTTGCAGAAAATATAGAAATTGTGATTTGGGACAGGATAGACCCCAAAGAACAGCTGGAATTGATGGAAAGCCTGCAGATATTTATGGAAGAAAATAGCAATATAAAAATCAATACAAGGCATTTCAGAAGCGATGAGGAGCTTGAAGACCAGTTTAAAGCAGCAAGCCTTGCAGGTTCGGGAGCAGATATTGTTTTTGCAAATCTTGAAATAACTGCAGAGCTTGCAGAATCGAAGGTAATAAAGCAGTTGCCTGATGAAATGATTTATTCAAGTACCTTTGATTGCCTTACAGAAATTGCGGTATTTGAAAATAAGCCTTATGCTGTTCCATTCAGGGCATTTGATTTTTTACTTTTATATTATAATAAAGACCTTGTTGAGAGCGTGCCGGTTAATTTCAATGAGCTTGTGCAGTATTGCATACAGGTTAATAATCCCGATGAAAATATATGGGGGTTTCTTTTCAATATATATGAACCGGAATGGGTTATACCACTTACAGGCGGCTACCAGGACTGGGTATACGATTACAACAGCGGCTCTATTTCACTTGAAAGCGATGCAATGATAAAGACGCTTGAAATGCTTTTAAATATTTATAATGAGCAGAAAGTAGTGCCATATAATTTCAGTTATGAGGAGATAAATAACGCATTTATAAATGGTTCTGCCCATATGATTGTAAACGGCAATTGGGCTGCCGGAGAATATATGGATCTTGGAATAAATTTTGGAGTATCTAAAATACCCGTGGTAATAGATGGCTTTAGAAACCCAACCCCAATGGCAGAGGGAATAGGCTTTATGTTTAATACAAACAGCTATGGCAGACAATATGAAGCAGCTGTAAAGCTTGTGGACTTTCTTATGTCTGAAGAAACCCAGCTTTCATGGACATCTAAAACAGATACACTTCCGGCCCTTGAATCCATGGAGGATGCTGCCCGGATAAAAAATAATGAAATACTGTATAATGAAATGCAGCAGCTCAAAATAGCAAGGGGAAAGATTCCTGCAGATATATTAATGGTAATAAGCGATGCCATAAATCTTAATCTCGAAAGCATTATGGCCCAGAATATATCAGTGGAGGAAGCAGTAAAGAAAATGCAGGAGGATGCCATAAAATTAAAGACGGGAAGCAAAAACTTAAACCAGGAAACTGCACAGGACCAGGCTGTTGAAAGTTTCAGCGATTCAGAATAAATAAAGGTTTAATATAATATTATATGAAATCTTAAAACAGCCTGCATTAAAACTAAAAAGCAATAACTCGAAGGACTTAAGTGAAAGAAACCGCAGAAAGTGAAAAGAGCATAAAAGACACCATGCCGGGAATTGAAAGCAAGGTTCTGCCGGAAAAGACGGAACAAAAAAGCGAACCAGCAGCACAGCGGATTTATGATGACAGGCCAATTGTTGAAAGGGCAAAAAAGGGTGATAAGGCTGCATTTGAAGAGCTGGTAAGAAGTTATTCAAAATATGTCTATACAAATGCTTTTTTTATGCTCAGGGACTCGCATGACGCCGAAGACGTAAGCCAGGAAGTGTTTGTTAAGGTATATCTTTCAATAAAAAATTTCAGGGGAATATCAAGTTTTAAAACATGGTTAAGAAAGCTAACAATAAACACATGTATAGATAAGCTGAGGATAAAATCAAAAACCCAGGATAAAAAAATTGAACTGGATTCTTTTGAAGACAGCTATGAGATAATATTTCCAAATCTGAGCCATAATTTAGAGAAAAATTTTTTAACAAGGGAGATGCTTAAAGAAGTACTTGCAATAATCGTTAAAATGGATGAAAGCTACAGGGTTCCTTTAATTCTGAGGGATTTACAGGACTACAGTTACAGGGAAATTTCTCATCTTATAAATAAACCCATAGGCACTGTAAAAACAAACATACACAGGGCAAGGAAAATAATTAAAGAAAAGCTCAAGTACGAGAAAGAGAGCAGGCAAAAATGAGTAGTGTTGAAAAATATATAAAAGCGGCCAAAGACTTAGTGATTAAATCTTCCGAAGAAAACATAGAAGAAAAAATCCTTAAAAGGATTTCAAATGTCAACGAAGAAGACAGCAAGCTGCTGGATGAAAAATTCCTGGAATACATGAAAAGGATAAATTCGAGACCATATATATTTTCTGAGTGGATTTTAAATAATCCATTAAAGCTCAGTCTTATTATATTAAGTACAGCGGCTATTGCAGCAGTTATTTATTTCATATACAGGGAAAAAAAATAATAAAGCCTGTAATTATCTTTTCCTTAATATGATCGATAAAATAATAATAAAGATTATAATGAACCAAAACCAGGGATTAATAAAAAGATCCCTGATTGGCGCATAAGGTATTTTTCCAAAAAGTGTTTTAAGCGTTATTTCAAACCACTCATAAGTTTTAAACCATAAATGGTTTAAATTTTCGATTTTAAAAAATTCTTG
>JAFGMJ010000254.1 GCA_016927635.1 Actinomycetota bacterium | reverse complement strand
TATTCCCTAGTTGAATATTATCGCAAATTAAAAAACATAATGATTGCTTATTTTGCTGTAGGGTTTTCTTAAGGCAGAATCTGCAATATTTAATAAATAAATATTTATGTCAAGACTAAGATTAAAACATAAAAAAAGGGCTAAAAGCCGAATATTATTAAAAGTTGCACTGGCGTTTGCAGTATTTTTTGTTGCAGGGGCTGCAGGCTTTTTCACAGCTGCCGGAGGTGTTCTAATGGGCCTATCCTCTGCAGTAGCAGCTTTTGTTGATGAGCTTCCCAAGCTTGAGGAATATACTCCGCTGGAAAACGCTTTGACTTCAAAGATTTATGCTGCAGACGGTACGCTTATTGCCACCTTTCATGGAGAGGAAAACAGGGAAATAGTCTCGCTTGAAACTATTCCAAAAAATCTTGTAAATGCGGTTATTTCAATAGAAGACGAGAGATTTTACAAACATAACGGCGTAGATATTGAAGGAATAGCAAGGGCATTTGTAATAAACCTCCAGGCAGGCGAGATTGAGGAGGGCGCAAGCACCATAACCCAGCAGGTAATAACAAGCATTTATATACCCCAGGGGAAAAAAGTAGTCACTTACGACAGGAAAATAAGGGAGGCTGTGCTTGCATACCAGCTTGAGAAGTATTTCACAAAGCAGGAAATCCTTGAGATGTATCTTAATACGATTTACCTTGGAGAAGGCGCCTATGGCGTGCAGGCTGCGGCAAATGCATATTTTAATAAAGATGTAGAATATTTAAATCTTTCCGAGTGCGCAACTCTTGCAGGGCTGATACAGGCTCCGGGTCCATATGATCCCTATCTGGATAAAAATGCTGCAATAGGCAGGAGAAATACAGTTCTTGGTAAAATGCTTGAACTCGATTACATAACCGATGATGAATACACCCAGGCAATCAACCAGACAATAATAACGCAAAGGCCATATTTCCAGGAACAGGAAACAGGTTTTGCACCTTACTTTGTTGAATATGTTAAGCAGATACTTATTGAAAAATACGGGGTTAACAAGGTCTTTACGGGAGGATTCAATATATACACAACACTTGAGCCTGCCATGCAGGTAGCTGCAGAAGATGCTATAAAGCAGATACTTTTTGACCCTGAGGACCCTGCAGCTGCACTTGTTGCAATGGACCCTTCAACAGGTTATATAAAGGCAATGGTTGGAGGCAAGGATTTTGGTGACATGAAATTTAATCTTGCCACCCAGGCAAAAAGGCAGCCCGGCTCCACATTTAAGGTCTTTGCCCTTATAGCTGCGCTTGAACAGGGCATAAGCCCTCATATGACTTTTGACCCCAACGGGACAATAATGTATGACATAGTCGGAAGCGAGCCCTGGGAAGTTTCAAATTATATGTCTGAGCAATTTGATGTTGGCGAGATGAATATTATTGAAGCCACAGTCAAATCCGTTAATGTGGTATATGCGCAGCTCATAATGAAGGTTGGCGGCTTTGCTGTTTCAAGTATTGCAAATGCAATGGGCATTGAAACTCCTCTTGAAGGATATCCTGCAATTGGCCTTGGAGGCCTTACAACAGGAGTATCGCCTCTTGAAGTCTGCAACTCTTTTGCAACAATTGCAAACTACGGTAAAAAACCTGAGCCCCTAGCTGTGCTTAAAGTCACAGATAAGGATGGCAATATTATAGATGAAACACAGCCAAGCCAAACGCAGGTGATCAAGCCGATAAATGCATTCAGGGCAATTGAGATTATGCAGCAGGCAATGCAGCGCGGAACAGGAACGCGTGCAAGGCTTGAGGACAGGGCATGCGCCGGTAAAACAGGTACCACTCAGGAAGCCGAAAACGCATGGTTTACAGGGTTTACCACAAACCTTGTTGCATGTGTCTGGATGGGATATCCTGAAGAAAATAAAAAAATGAGCGTAATTCATGATATGAGGGTTCAGGGCGGCGCTCATCCTGCAATGATATGGAAACTTTTTATGGAACGAGCTACAGCAGATCTGCCAGTAGAAAATTTTGTAAAACCGGAAGATGATAAAATAAGCCTTCAGATAACGACAAATCCTGAAACAGGTGAAGTTATGATACCAAACAGGTACACACCGCCTGACCAGATATCAATGGCTGATTTTAGATATGGCTCAGATCCAGTAACACAGGCGCCATTTAATCCTGAACTTATGCCAATACTTCCAAATGTCACGCTTATGCCTGCAGAACAAGCTTTCCATATACTTTATACTGCAGGTTATACGCAGGTCGAGTTCATAAATGAGCCCTATGGTGGAGTGCTCCCAGGCTATACTCACAGACAGGAACCCCTTTGGGACCAGCCCGTTGAGAAAATAAGAAAAATAAAAGTTTGGGTAAATCCATAGCTTTATATTTAAATAGATGTTGCAATAAAATTTAATTCGTGCCAATATTTTTTTGGCCATATAAGATTTTATTAAAAAAACCATACAATTTTTTTACCTTTTACTCTTTCCTGGATTTTAAACCAGCAATAAATGCCTTTTTTTTAATTAATCCGGGCAAATTCAATGAATCCATAAACTTTAAAATTTTCTAAATAAGTATATAATAAATAATAAAAGAAAATATTTTTTAGATATCTA
>JAFGMJ010000253.1 GCA_016927635.1 Actinomycetota bacterium | reverse complement strand
TTCATTAACAGAATCTGGCCTGTTTTTTTTCATAAAATGTTGTGTTGCACCGTTAGCTTGTGCAGAATCAGCATTAGCATTCTTGGTTCCGCTGTCTTTATATTCTTCTTCAGTTTTATTTTTAACAGGATTCATGGTTTAAATTATATATTATTGAAGAAAAATTTCACACTCTCGTAAAAAGATTGATAGCATATCAGCCTGAAGACCTTATATCCTTTATTGAAAGCTGTAAATTATTTGAAGAATTATTATTTATATTGAAAAGTATGTCTATTTTTTTATTTTTATCTTTAATTAAAACTAAATCCTGCATTTCAGTGGCGTAATCGAAAAATACGCAGTCCAAAATTCTCCCCGAATTTTCAATTTTTAAAAAAAGATGCCTTCCATTTTTAGAAGATAAAGTTGAAGATAAGATTTTGCATGATGATGTCAAAAATAATGGTTTTTTATTCCCCTCTCCAAAAGGCTCCATTTTTTCAATATCTTTTAACAATTTCATATCTATTTCCTGGAACTTTATTTCAACATCGTATAAAAATTTTTTTGCGGTGATTAGCCCCTTTAGTTCTTTATTATCCAGGCTGCAGATAGATTTTTTAAAGGCATCAAAATTTTCTTTTTTCATTGTTATACCGCATGCCTTTTTGTGACCCCCGAATTTAATAAAATGTTTGCTGTAGCTGCTAAGGTTTTTATACAGGTCAAAGTCAGACACGCTTCTGCCTGAGCCTTTAAGCTTTCCATTTTGCTCATGGAAAAGTATTGCGGGAATATTGTATTTTTTTGCAATTAATGAAGCTACAATGCCTATTACCCCTTCATCCCATTTATCTGAATATCCAATAAAAATTTTTTCATTTTTTACTATACTTTGGAAATCAAAATTATGGCATATTTCATTAAAAATATTTTGCTGCCGGTTTCTCCTTTCAATGTTACTGGTTTCAAGCTCTGAAACAAGCTTTTCTATCTCATTTTCTTTTATGTTTTCAATATCTTTATTTATAAGAATGGAAAGACTGCTTTCTGCGCTTTTTATCCTTCCGGCAGCATTGATTCTGGGGGCTACAATAAATCCAATATCACGGGCTGAAAATTTCTCTTTTTTTTCATATTGACCTTTGCCGAATGCTGATGACAATATCTTTTTAAGGCCGTAGTTTTTTGTGTCTTTCAGCATTTTAAGGCCTGCGCTTACAATTATCCTGTTTTCACCGGTAAGGGGCATTACATCTGCTACAGTAGATACAGCTATAAGATCCAGTATATCTTTTAAATAGGTTGGAGAAAAATTATTTTTAATAGCATTATCAAAAGACCTGAGAGCTGCAATTATAAATTTAAACGTAACGCCTGCTCCGCTTAAAGATTTATAAGGATATAGAGAACCTTGAAGTTTTGGGTTCACTATTATATAAATGCCGCTGCCAGAATCGTTATTTTCCTGGTCTTTAGCATTTAGCGTTTTGCCAACTGGCATTTCAATTATGGGTTCATGATGGTCGCATACAATTACATCGAAGTTTTTTTTACTCTCAACAAACTGCTTTACAGGCTCTGCATTAGTGCCGCAGTCAACGCATATAAGAAGTCCCTTTTTTAAAATGCTTGAATTCTTTTTAATGAATTCAAGGTTTATATCATAACCGTCCTTAAATCTGTCGGGCATATTATATGTGACATAAAATCCGGCATCTTTTAAAAAGTTATACAGAATCGCAGTGCTTATTATACCGTCAGTGTCATAATCGCCGTAAATAATTATTTTTTCTTTTTCATAATATGCCTTTTTGAGCCTGTTTACAGCCGCATTTATGTTCGGCATAAGCTCTATTATTTCAGGATCATGAAGTTCAAAAAGCCTGGGAGTTAAATATGAATAGATTTCTTCTTCAGTTTTATATCCCCTGTTTAAAAGGATTTTTATTATTACTTCAGAACATTGAAATCTGCTGCTGAAATCTGATAAATTTTTTTCATCTAAAATGCCGTAATATTCGTTTTCCCGCTTAATCCAGATATTTTGAGACATGATTAAACCTATAAGTACAAAATATGTTATTTTTTATACTTGGGAAATCTTTTGTTCCACGCTATAAGTATGGGTGCTCCAATGAATATTGAGGAGTATGTTCCGCTCAGTATACCTACAAGAAGGCCAAAAGAAAAATCCTTAAGAGTTTCATTGCCGATGATTACAAGCACAATAACCGGGAAAATCGTTGTGGCCGTTGTTGTAAGAGATCTTACAAGTATTTTATTTAAAGAATAATTCACAATTAACGGGAAGCTGTCTCTTTTATTTATCCTCAGCTCTTCCCTTATCCTGTCAAAAATAACTATTGCATCACTCAATGAGTAGCCAAGGATTGTAAGCATAACCGCAATTGAGGTCGTATTGAATTCTCTCTGGGCTATCAGATAAAAACTGAAAATAAGAAGTATATCATGTAAAAGTTCAATGATTGCAACAATTGCAAACCTAACTGAAAATCTTATCCATATATATATAAGTATACCCACAAGGCTTATTGCAACTGCTATAAGGGCATTTCTTGTTATGGTTTTAGAAAAACCAGGTGCAACATTTCTGTCCTGGATAAGAGGCCTTTCAATTCCTATACTTTCATCCAGCGTATTGATTATAAGTTCTTTCTGCTCATCAGTTAGAGGTGTGGTCCTTATTATGTATCTGTCAGCGTCAGTATTCTGAAGTATCGCTTTTCCATACCCGATACTTTCCATCTCTTTTCTGAGCTCATCTATGGAGGTGCTTTGCTTGAATTTGACCTCCATGAGATTTCCGCCAAGAAAATCTATGCCAAAATTAAAACCTTTGGCAAAAAAGAAAACAATGCCTGTTAAAATAATAACTGTGGTTACAATAACCCAGTACCTATTTTTGCCAATAAAATCAAATCTTCCAAATCCTTCATGGCCGTAAACGCTTTTACCGCCTGCCGTTAGATCTTTTTTTCCAGAAGCTTCATCCTTTATTTTATATGCAGTCTCAAGCTCCATACCTGTCTGGACATTCTCCCTGGCAGATTTTGCTGCAGATACAGGTAAAACATTTTTTTTAACTTTTTTTTGGGATTTTTTTCGGGATACCAACTACTTCTCCTTGACAACCTTTTCAGTTAACTTTGCAATTTGTGACGGCCTGATACCCATGAAACCAGGTGTAACAGCTCTTGAGTTTACAATCAAAAACAGTATAGCCCTTACAAGTACAATTGCCGTAAACATGCTTATGAGAATTCCTATTGCAAGAGTTACTGCAAAACCTCTTATTGGGCCCGTGCCAAATCTGTAAAGGGCTGCAGCAGTGATAAGCGTGGTTATATTGGCATCAATAATAGCTTTTAATGCATTGCGGAATCCTTCTGTAAAAGCCATATACTTGCTTTTACCTTTTAAAATCTCCTCTTTGGTCCTGGAAAATATAAGGACATTTGCATCAACCGCAATACCTATAGTTAGCACTACTCCTGCTATGCCCGGCAGCGTGAGGGGAGTTTTTATAGCGGCAAGTATTCCCCAGAAAATTATGATATAAACTATAAGAGCAGCCACAGATACAAGTCCAAGGCCCCTGAAGAGAGCAACCATAAGAATAGCAATGAGCGCAAAGCCTATTATACCTGAAAGCAGGCTCTGTCTTATTGAATCTTTTCCAAGGGTGGGCCCGATTGTCTGGCTTTCCTGTATTTCAAGATTTACAGGCAGTGCTCCTGTCTGTAAAACCAGTGCAATATCTTTTGCTTCCTCAAGTGTTGCAATGCCTTCAATGACTGCATCACCGCTTATTGCCTGCCTTATATTTGGCGCTGACTTCATTTCGCCATCAAGCACTATTGCAAGCCTTTTACCAACATTTTCAGCAGTTATTTTACCAAAAAGCTCCTGGCCTTCAGCAGTAAAAGACATTGTTACAACAATCTGCCCGTTGGGGTCATAGCCGGCCTGCGCTTTCGAGAGCTTGTCTCCCGTCATAAGCACAGGGCCCAGTACAGGATTTTCATTTTCATCAAATGATTCAAGAATGCGAAACTCAAGCTGGGCCGTCTTACCAATGATATCAATGGCTCTTTCAGGATCATCAACGCCTGGAAGCTGCACTATGATATTTCTGTTATAGTCTCTTGTAACAAGCGGCTCTGAAATACCAAGCTGGTCAATCCTGTTAAGTATTATAAGCTGTGCTTTATCCAGGGATTCATCAGTGACTTCCTCTGACCCGGTTTCAAGCGGTTTTAGAATAATCTGTGTGCCGCCTTCAAGATCAAGCCCAAGCTTTATGGAAGACTGGAAAGGATATATATAATAAAAACAAACACCTATTATTACAACAAATAAAGCAATTATTATTATATTGGTAGTTCTGCTTCTCATATACTGCGCAATCTAAGACTTTTTAGAATTAATAAAAATTTTTTTATAATTACTGAATCTTATTCTGGGTATCAACGCTACCCTGTGATGTAACGACTCTTGAAATAGCACTTTTGGCTATTTTAACGTCAACCCCGCCGGCAATTGTTATAATGATGCTGTCTTCTCTTACATCCTTTATCCTGCCGAAAAATCCGCCTATCGTGACTATCTCATCTCCTCTTCTTAAATTGCCCATAAGATCCTGTGCTTTTTTAGACCTCATTCTTTGCGGCCTTATAAGCAGAAAATAAAAAGCTACAGCAAGGACTGCAAGCCATATCCAGGTGCCATAATTTGCAAATATTGCCCTCCATCCTGTTGGCGGCTCAGTTGTGGCGGCTGCCGTATCTCCAGCAGCTGTGGTTCCGGCTGTCGGGAAAAGACCGGTACATGCTGACAATAATGCTACTGTTCCTATTGCCAGAATACAGATAAGTATAATTGATATTATTCTTTTTGACATTAGATTCACTCCCAAAAACATTTACTAATAAAGATTGATTAAACGTTATAAAATAAAACAGTTTATTTAAGCTAACTTTTAATGCCTAAAATATAAGCATTTAATCAAATATTACTATTATTAACATTTTAAGAAAATTTGCAATGATTTTCTTCGTAAATGCTCTTAAATTCTTCCCTGAACCTTGCAAAACTGTTATTTTCAATTTCTTTCCTGCATTTTTCTACAAGATCAAACATAAACTGAAGGTTATGTATTGTCAATAACATTGAAGCAAGTATCTCCCGGCTTTTATACAGATGTTTAATATAGGCCCTTGAAAAATTCTTGCATGTATGGCAACTGCATTTTCCATCAAGGGGGTGGAAATCGTTTGAATATTTCTTATTTTTTATATTAATCTTACCTTCGTTTGTAAAAGCGCTCCCCATCCTGGATATTCTTGTAGGCATAACACAATCAAACATGTCCACCCCATAATATATTGCATCCAGTATGCCTGCGGGATCTCCAAGCCCCATAAAATACAAAGGCTTGCTCCTGTCAGTATTTGAAGCCGTATGGGCAAGAATTTCCATTGTAAGCTGTCTGTCTTCCCCAACACTCAAACCTCCTACTGCTATACCGTCAAAATCCATTCCGGATATTGACTCTGCACAGAATTTTCTTACATCTTTAATAAAACCACCCTGTATTATGCCAAAAACCCGCAATTTTTTCCCAGGGTCCCTTTCAGAATTAAGCATATCCCTGGTTTTCAGTGAAATTTGTGCCCAGTCAAGAGTTCTTCTTGCTGCGTCACTGGTTATTTTAATATCCCTGGTATAAGGTATGCATTCATCAAGCACCATTATTATATCTGAACCTATCTGGGCCTGGAACTTAATCACATCAGATGGTGAAAAAAAATGCAAAGAACCGTCAATAACAGACCGAAACTCTACCCCGCTTTCATTGATTTTGCGCATCCCTTTTAAGCTGAATACCTGAAAGCCGCCGCTGTCTGTTAATATGCTTTTTTTCCAGTTCATAAAATTGTGAAGCCCGCCTGCTTTTTTTAGCAGCTCAATGCCAGGCTGCAGATATAAATGATATAAATTCCCAAGGATTATTTCAGAGCCCATACTGTAAAGATATGTATGGTCAATAGCTTTTACAGTTGCTTTTGTGCCCACTGGCATATAAACAGGTGTTTTTATATTCCCGTGCAATGTTTTTAATAAACCATTCCGGGCATCTGTATTTTTATCAATATTTTTTATTTCAAAAAAATTATCCATTTTTTTACTCTACTTATTTTATATTATCAGCATACAGTCCCCGAAACTGTAAAATCTGTAATTATTTGATTTTGCCTGCCTATAAGCGTTTAATATTTCCTCTCTTCCGGCAAAAGCGCTGACCATTACAATCAGTGTTGAGCCAGGCAGGTGAAAATTGGTCAACATGGCATCAACAATCCTGAATCTGTATCCGGGATAAATGTAAAGCCCTGTAACGCCATTGCCGCCTTTTATAATTCCATCCCTGGATGCAATGGTTTCCAGCACTCTTGTTGTAGTTGTCCCGACAGCTATTATCCTGCCCCCGTATTTTTTTGCATAATTTATTTTTTCAGCCTCTTTTTCTGAAACAGAGTAGTTCTCTTTATGTATTATGTGTTTTTTTATATCCGGTTCAGATATAGGCCTGAAGGTGTCAAGCCCTATATCCAGGCAGATTTTAGCAAATTTTATGCCTTTTTTCTTCAATGCCGAAAATATTTCATCTGTAAAATGAAAGCCGGCAGTCGGCGCCGCGGCTGATCCGTTTTTAGCCGCATAGACTGTCTGGTACCTTTCCTCTTCAATGGATTTATTTTTTATGTAGGGCGGCAATGGGATTTTACCGTATTTTTCCATTATTTTATCAGCGCTGTCGCTGAAGCGCACTATTGCATTGCCGTAATGCTGCTTCTCAATTACTTCAAAATAAAACTCGCCAATATTTACCCTGTCGTTTTCTTTTATCCTTTTGGCAGGTTTTAGAAGCACCTGGCATACATTACTGATTCCAGGCAGCATTACCTGCCTCAGCACAAAGCACTCTATTTTTGCAGATGTTTTTTCCTTTAAGCCAGCAAGCCTGCATTTGACTACCCTGCTCTCATTT
>JAFGMJ010000252.1 GCA_016927635.1 Actinomycetota bacterium | reverse complement strand
AAGTAAACCCTGAAAGGAATGACAATGAAAAAAATTATTATAAGCGTTTTTATTCTCGTTCTTTCGACAGTTCTTTTGATGGGAACAGCGATGATGATTCTGCCTGGCATGCCTGCAAAATCTCCACAGGGAGTGCAAAACGATGGCGACATATATGCGATGGGCAGCGGAAGGCCTATTGTAGTTATGGTGGAAAACAGTCTTGCTGCAAGGCCTCAATCAGGCCTTCACCTGGCAGATGTGGTTTTTGAAGTTGTGGCTGAATACGGTATAACAAGATTTGTCACTGTTTTTAATACTCGCGACGCTTCGATTGTTGGTCCTTTCAGAAGCGCCAGACCACATTTTGCAGAAATTGCAAGGTCTTTTGATCCCATCTACTGCTTCTTTGGCACATATCCACAATGTTACCAGTATATAGAAAGCCTTGGAATGCATGCCCTGAGCGCAATGGCAGACAATTCCGGTCTCAGCAGTATTGCAGGCGGCTGTCCATACTGGAGGGACTGGAACAGGAGTAAAGTGCAGGAGCACACTGCTTTTACATCCACTCTTCAAATCAAACAGAGGGCCCAGGAAATGGGTTATTCACTTGATGGGAATGGTATACCATTTGAATATAAAGGAGATGCCCCCGAAGGACAGAGAGGCGGAGTGAGCAATATATATGTTGATTTTGGAACAGAAGCTTATTCTCCAAGAGGTTTTAATGTAAACTTTAAATATGATATGGCCTCCAACAGCTATCTGAGATATATGGGGGGCAAGGCCCACACAGATTATGAAACAGGCCAGATAATCTCTGTAAAAAATGTTTTAGTTCTCACTACTGATATCCAGGGGCCGGTGGACCAGTGGAAACATATGAATGTCAGGACAACTGGTTCAGGCCAGGGGTTTTATTTTATTGACGGACAGGCAATACAGGGCATATGGGAAAGAGGCTCTGCCGCAAACCCCTTTGTTTTTAAAGATTCAAATGGCAAAACAGTTAAACTTAATGCCGGCAATACATGGGTATGCATGGTAATGCCAGGCAAAGTTGGATGGGAGTAATCCTGGATGAAAATGAAAAAATTCAAGAAATTCAGCTCAAGTATGCAAATGGCTGATATTCTTAAATAGATTTTTATAATTATATTGATATTAAAATTATTGAAGTAACTATTTTAAGAGATTGAAAAAATCAATATATTTTAGATGATTTAGGTTTTTACGGGGATTTTTTTGCCGGCTATTAAAGGTATGAATTTCTTTAAAAGTTCCGGGTCAAATTGTATGCCTGAATATTTTTTGAGTTCTTCTATTGCCTCTGGCTTGCTTTTTACCCTGCCATAGGATTTTTCGTTTATCATGGTATCGTAAGCATCTGCTATTGCGACTATTCTTGATATCAGGGGTATTTCTTTGCCCTTAAGCCCTCTTGGATATCCGCCTCCGTTCCACCATTCGTGATGGCTTAAAATATATTCGGCAATAGGAGCCATTGTAGAAGTAGATTTTGCAAGCCTGTAGCCTATTTCAGGATGTTTTTTTATTATGCTGAATTCTTTTTCAGCTATTTTTTTCTTGTTTATAAGCTTTTCTTTTATTGCAACTTTACCTATATCGTGCCTTTTTGCATATAGTTTCAATATTTCCAGCCTTGCAGCAGAAAGGTTCAGTTTTCTGGCAAGTTTAACTGAAAATTCCATTACTCTTAGATAATGTCTTTTTGCATTAATATTTTTTTCATAAAGCGCAATAGTCAGCGAATCAACAATGGCTTTCTGGATAACTGCTGATTCAAGAAGTTTTTGCTTATACATATTATCTTCAGCTTCTTTCAACACTATTCTCATATCAGTAAGCACCTCTTTTTTTGTAGAAGCGCCAAGCGAAATGCTCAATGGCAATTTTAATCTTGCTGTTGCTTTACACTTTTCCTGTATTTTAGCAATTATCTCAGCAGCTCTTTTACCGGATGTCTTTGGCAGCAGAATAAGAAACTCATCTCCACCCCAGCGGGATATTATGTCTTCTTTCCTGCAGGAGGTTTTAAGAATAATCGCGGTTTTTTTTAAAAGCCTGTCACCGTTCTTGTGCCCGAAAGCATCATTTATAAGCTTCAAACCATTTAAGTCAGCTATAATAATACTGATGGGTAGCTGCCTTTGGGTGTCCAGCCTTTCAAGCTCAGTTTCTGAATAGGCTCTGTTAAATAAACCTGTAAGGCTGTCATGAAAAGAAAGATATTCAAGCTTTTTTTCAAAATCAATTTTTTCAGTTATATCTCTCATTATTCCTGTTATTGAAACAATCTTGTTTTTTTCATACAAGGGTGTCAGCTTAAGTTCTACCCATAAAGCCCGGCTGTCTTTATGAATAAACTTTAAGACCAGGGGGCTGCTATAATCTATTTTTCCTGTCAGCATTTTAAGGAAAGTGTAATAATAATCTTTATGCACTACTTTTTTAAGAATCTGCCTGTCTGAAATGAAGTCCTGCATTTTATAACCCAGCATATCCTCAATTGCATGATTTATGAAATCAGCTTTTATAAAAGGCCTCAGGTTTATTTTAAAAATAACATCCCGTACATTTTCAGCAAGAAACCTGAACCTTGTCTCGCTTTTCTGCAGCCACTCATGTGTTCTTTTTAAATCATTTATATTTACTGCTATTTCAAATCTCACATTCTTACCGCTGTTCCATTTTATTGCCCTGTCAATGCATCTGAACCATTGATGCGTAACCTCGTTGCAGAATTCCCAGATATGAGTTTTTCCAATATTGGGGCCAAAAATCAACTTATTTGTACAGAAAGGGCAGGGCTTATCCCTGTTTTGAAGAACGCTGTAGCATTTTTTCCCGGAATAATTTCCCCACAAATCAACAGCTGCCTTATTCATAAAAAGCATTTCATAACTGTCCGGATCAGATATATATACAACTTCATCCATGGAATTAAATATGGAAAGAAGCTGGTCCCTTTCATATTTTATAAGATTTAAATACTTTTTCTGCTCCTTTTCCTTTTTGTAGGCATGTATAATGCTTGAGCATGCCGAAGTGAGAGGTTGTAAAAAATAAGCAATTCCAGAGTTATAGCCCTCTTTCCTGTTTACAACTCCGGCAACCCCCACAACAGCTCCGCCAGCAAATAATGGTATTGCCATAAAAGTTTTGATTTGCGGATGACCCGGTGGGTTATTTGTTGATTTTATGACTTTCTGCATCTGATTGTCTATAAATATGTCACCTGTTACTACAGGTATTCCGGTATGATTGCCGGGCCTTATAAACAAAAGTTTATTTGCTCCAAACTTATTTTTAAAACTTTCAAAGGCTTTTTCCATAAAAGCATTTGAATTTGCAAGATTTCTACTGCAGCAAACACCTTTGTCTTTAATAAGAACTTCATCAATAAAGCCGTATTCGCTTTCTGTCATTTTAACAAAAATGTCCAGTAGCAGACTGAAAATTTCTTCTTTTTTTGTATTATCTATATAAAGTTTCTGTACATATCTTATTGAATTTAAAAGACTGTTATTGCGTTCAAGATCTTTTCCAGGCCTGCTTATACCGGTTAATTCAGGATTTTCCTGCTGTATTTTTTTATTTGTTAAATCTTTTACAAGAGCAAATGATGTAAGTTCGTTTTTAACGGTATCCTTTAACGAGGCTGAAAATATCTTGTTTGAATCTACAGCGGCTCCAGAAAAATCTTTTTTT
>JAFGMJ010000251.1 GCA_016927635.1 Actinomycetota bacterium | reverse complement strand
TAGATATTAAAATATTTATTTTAAAGAATCATTAAGAATTCTTGCATATCATCCAGCTTTTAAAAACATTTGAAAATATCAAATCCCAGCGCATCAAATTAAATGGCAGGCATATAAAATGCCTGCCATTTTTTTTACCATTTATCATAAAGATAATGGTTGTCTAATCTTATCCCTATTTCTAAGAATTAAACCTTTTAATTATTACCAAGCCCTGTAATTAAAATAAATACAGGGTTTTTAACAGATATTAGAATCCTTCCTGGTCTGTCCATTTAGGATCGTTGATATCAGTTACAAAATCACCATTTGCTCTTCCTTCCATGTAAGCGTCTACATCAGAGAAAGGAACAAGTGCTACATCATTGATATTATCAACATTGTAAGGTGTCAGATAAGGATGTATATATTTCCTGAATTCCTCGCCTTTAAAGTATGATTTCATCTGCTGATACACGGTTTCACCTTCAAGAGATGCTGCCTGGTTAACGTCGCTTTTGATTATGCCGTCTTTAACCCACTGCCATGATATCTCTCGTCCGTTACATGATGTAAGGTTGTAATCTGAAGGATTGAGGCCTGCATCCTGAATTGCCATTAATACGCCTTCCATCATAGGATTGTTCTGAGCATAAACACAGTCAAACCCGTCAGGTCCAAGTGAGGTTATAAAGTCTGTCATTGCTTTCTGAGCAGGATCTGAGAACCATCCGCCTGAAGCCCATGCAACAACTTCAGCTTCCTGGGTTCCGTCAAGCTTAGCTTCAGTCTTATTTGCAGCAAGGTCAAAAGAAGTAGTTCCAATACTTATTCCAGCTTCTTCATAAGCCTGTAAGAAACCTTCAGTCTGTGCGCTTGCACTGCCCTGGCCAAGAACTCCTTCTATCATGATTATTTTTTTGGCTCCTCTTGCAGCAACGTCTTCACCAGAATACTTTCCTGCTGTTATGAAATTATAGCATTCTGCAGCTGCAGCGTCAGTAGCATTTGGAACATTACCAAAATAGTGCGTGATGCCAAAATATGGAATTCCAGCATCGACAGCTTTGGTTATGCATTCAGATGTTGTATCCGGGTTATTCTGTATTACCACTATTGCGTCATAACCTGATATTATGAAGTCTTCAACTGCCTGTAGTTGCTCTGCAGCTGTGCTCTGGCCAACCTTGAAATTAACATTCCAGTCGCATTCAGGGTCTGCCTCTGCACAAGCTATGAATGTATCAACCAGTACCTGGTAGTATGAATCTGCAGCATCTGCATAAAAACCTATATCCAGGGTTATTACCTCAGGTTCAGTCTCGGCAGCTGTGGTTTCAGCGGCAGCTGTGGTTTCAGCGGCAGTTGTTTCAGCGGCAGCTGTGGTTTCAGCGGCAGCTGTGGTCTCCGCTGTCTCTGCCTGCTGGCAACCGCCGACAACAGCAATAGCCAGTGCAGATATTGCCAGTATAATCAGCGCTTTGATTAATGATTTTTTCATTTTATTTTTTCCTCCTACTTAAATTACAAGGGATAAGCTTTTTTTAATTTATTTAAAACCGATAAATATTGTTTTCAAATCTGGAAAATTATTAAAATTAAATTTATTTTATTTGCTGCAATTGCAGGGCCCTTGCACGCCTTGCCTGAACAGCTGCACCGGCTGCAACTGCAACTATAAGTATAACACCTTTTGCAACAAACTGCCATTCGCTCTGTATACGCAGTATGTTCATACCGTTTGCAATTGCCCCCATCAAAATAACACCAAAAAATGTTCCCCAGATATTGCCCTTTCCGCCTGCAAGTGCGGTCCCGCCTACAACAACTGCGGCTATTACATCTATTTCAAGATTCTGGCCAACAGTGATTATAGCCGTATTTACACGCGAAAGAAGCATTATAGCGGCTATTCCGACAATTAATCCATTTAAAGCATATGTGGAAAGCACAATATTTTTTACATCAATACCGGCAAGGTAAGCAGCATTGCGGTTAGCTCCAACTGCATATACCCTCCTGCCGTATTTGGTATATTTCATAAGCCACCATATGATTATGGTAATTGCAAAAAAAGCAAGAACATAGATCGGCAAAGTCAACGTGAGCCCGGTTACCGGGTCTTTTGCACCCGAAATTAAATTATCTTTTAAAGCTGAAAACCTGCCCTCTGTACTTATTTCCTGTGATTTGCATATTAAAAGCGCTATACCTCTAAAAGCAATCATACCGCCCAGTGTAATAATAAATGGCTCAACAGCAAAGCGTGATATAATAATCCCCATAATAACCTCTAAAAGAATTGCAATTATTATTACAGTCACAATTGCAACCCACATGGGTATACCCAAATCCATAACTGTCTTAGCCAGGTAGATTACAACTAAAGACACCAGCATACCGACTGAAAGATCAATTCCCCCGCCTATCATGACAACTGTCATACCCATTGCCATAATTCCTACTGCAGAAATCTGCATTATTATATTTATCAGGTTTACAGGGCTGATAAAATTTGGAAATCCGATTTTTCCTGAGTTTGCGCCCATAATAAGCTGCACAGCAACTATTGCTATAAAGAAAAAAACCAGCAGCATTATAACTGTAGAAGTTTCGCCTTTTCCAAATAATGTAAACTTTTTTTTCTCCTTCTCAACAGGCGACTGCATCATATTTTCTTACCTCCTATTGATAACTCAAGTATATTTTCTTCGGTGATTTCTTTTCTTGATAAATGGCCTGCAATACGGCCTTTTTTCATTACAAGCACCCTGTCACTCATGGATACTATTTCCGGCATATCTGATGATGCCATAATAATAGCCTTGCCTTCTTTTAAAAGATTTGTCATTATCTGGTATATTTCCTGTTTGGCTCCAACATCTATACCGCGGGTAGGCTCATCAAAAATAAATATATCTCCGTTTGTATTGAACCATTTTGCAAGCACTACCTTCTGTTGATTTCCACCTGAGAGATTCATTGCCATCATTTTTGAATCAGTAGCTTTTGTATTAAGTTCAGAAATAAATTTATCTCCTATTTGAAACTCTTCCTTAGGATTAAAAAGCAGTTGTTTTATATTTACAAGATTTGCAATAATTGTATTGCGGGCAATTGTATGTATGAGAAACAGCCCTGTGGCCTGCCTGTCCTCTGTTATATAACACATCTTATTTTTGATTGCACCTCCAGGATTTTTAAATTTCATTTCTTTTCCCAGTATAGATATCTTGCCGCTTGTTTTTTCTGCGCCTCCAAAAAGAAGTGTCATCAGCTCTGAACGGCCGGAACCGACCATTCCTGCAAATCCTAAAATCTCTCCACGCCTTAATTCAAATGATATATTATCGACACCGTTGCCTGAAAGGTTTTCCACTTTCATCACAACATCGCCAGGCGTATAAAATTCCCTGTGATAAAATGCGCTGGCATCACGCCCAATCATGTGCTTTATAAGCTGTTCCATATCCGTTTCATCTCTTTTGACAGTCGTTACTAATTTTCCGTCTCTAAGCACTGTTATCCTGTCTGCTATCTTGAATACTTCTTCGAGGTGATGGGATATATAGATTATACCTATGCCTGTTTCCTTTATTTTGTTAATAAGATTAAGAAGATTATCTATTTCATTTACTGAAAATGATGATGTGGGCTCATCCATAATAATAACCTTACGCTCAAGCACAAGAGCTTTTGCAATTTCTACTATTTTCTGTTCGCCTGAAGATAATTCACTAACAATCGTATTTGGTTTTAAGTCACTCTGCAGATATTCGAGAACATCTTTAGTCTGTTTATTCATCTCTGCTTTGCGCATCATGCCGTTTTTAGTTATTTCCATGCCCACAAAAATATTTTCTGTAATATCCAGGGTTGGGAAAATCGTGTGTTCCTGGTAAATGGTCTGGATGCCAAGTTTCATAGCTATTGCAGGATGACTGAATACCACCGGTTTGCCTTCAAATATGATTTTGCCGCTATCGGGCTGGTATGCGCCTGCTATTATTTTTATAAGGGTAGATTTTCCTGCCCCGTTTTCACCGCAAATACAGTGAACTTCTCCCTTATGCAGATCAAATGAAACATCTGATAGGGCAAGAACTCCTGGAAAACTTTTGGAAATATTATTTAAACTTAGAATTACTTCATCATTCATTATTCTTAAATCCTGTTTTAGCTTAAACTTATAAAAATTTATAAAGCATGATTTTACATAATGCAAACGACCCTGTCAAACATATCAACATAAGATCTAATTATTAT
>JAFGMJ010000250.1 GCA_016927635.1 Actinomycetota bacterium | reverse complement strand
CAATGCAGGTGTATAAAAAAATGGATATAGGAACTGATAAATATGACACAGAAAAACTCGGAATACATCAGTATATGACTGATATGTTTAATCCATCAGACAAAGTAACTGCACTTAAATTCAGGAACATCTGCAGAAATATTATTAATGATATTTTTTTTGATAAAAAAATAATTCCGCTGCTTGCAGGAGGAAGCGGTCTTTATATAAGAGCTGTCATTGACGATTTGGAATTTTTAAATGGATCAGATTTCAAAGACCATAACAATATAATTTCCGAAAGCCAAAACCTTTATAAAACCATACACTTTAATGACAGGCTTAATAAAGATTCAAAAGATTATGAATTGCTTAAAAAAATAGACCCTGTATATGCATCTAAAATAAGCATTAACGACACAAGAAGAATATCCCGCGCACTGGAAGTCTATGATATTACTAATAGGCCTTTTTCTGATTTCCAGAAGAAATGGAATGAAAGAAAATCTGTTTATAATACAGCATTTATTGGCATCTCTAAAAAGAGGGAAAATCTTCACAGATGTATTGAAAACAGGATAACGGAAATGATTGAACTCGGGCTTATAGATGAAGTAAAATCATTAATTGAACTGGGTTTTGGAAACTTTAATAGTATGAAGCAGGCCGTTGGGTATAAGGAAGTAATAAGCTTTCTGGAGGGTGAATGCACTATTGATGAAAGCACAAAAAAAATAATAAAAAATACTAAAAGACTTGCTAAAAAACAGATGACCTGGTTTAATGCCGACCACAGGATTAATTGGATAAGAGCTGATAATTATGATAATATCATATATTTAATCAGTGACGTAATAAAAATAATCTGGAAAGATTTAATAAATGAAAAAAATTGATTTTGTAAAAATGAACGGACAGGGCAATGACTTCATAATTATTGATGCCGTAAATAATGATGCCGTACTTTTAGGTGATGTTATCGCAAAGATGTGTGACCGGCACTTTGGAATAGGGGCGGACGGTCTTATACTTGTTAAAAAATCTGATAAAGCTGATTTTTTTATGGATTACTATAATCAGGATGGCTCAACAGCAGAGATGTGCGGCAATGGTATAAGATGCATGGCGGGTTTTATCAGAAAATATAATCTATTGCAAAAATTGGAATTTTCAATTAATACAAGGGCTGGTATAAAAAATATAAATTTAAGTTTTATTCCTGGTAAAGACTTAGCCGATATATCTGAAAGCCTGGTCATAAAAGTTTCAATGGGCAGCCCTGTTTTTGAACCCGATGAAATACCTGTAAATATCAATGCTGATTTTAATAAAAATATTCCTATTGATAAAAAAGGGCCTGATAAAGTTAAAAAAAGCATTAAAGGCATAATAGTGCATGATTATCCGCTTGAGGTTTGTGGCAGGATTTTTAAGATAAACTGTGTGTCCATGGGCAATCCCCACTGTATAATATATCTTGATCCTGAAACAGATATCAATTCAATACCGCTGGAAAAGTGGGGCAGTGCCATCGAAACACATAAAATATTTCCAAATAAGGCCAATGTTGAATTTATTTCAATAAATTCAGGCCAGATATTCATGAGGGTCTGGGAAAGGGGAGTGGGTGAGACGCTTGCCTGCGGTACAGGAGCATGCGCGTCCGCCGTGTGCTCAATGGCGCTAGGCAAAATAAATACCGGTATGGTAAAAGTAAACCTTCCGGGAGGAGCACTGGACATATCATGGGATGGAAACGGTTCAAGTGTGTTTCTTTCAGGAACGGTAGAATTTGTTTTCGAAGGCAGCTATTTTTTAAAGGATTAGTCAAATAAACACAAAACAGGGGAAAAAAAGATGATATTTGAAGAAGCTCATAGACTTAAGGCACTACCTCCATATCTTTTTGCAGAAATTGACAGAATAATAAAAGAAAAAAAATCAAAAGGTACCGATGTCATAAGCCTCGGTATCGGGGATCCTGATATTCCAACTGCAAATGAAATAATCGATGAGCTTTGCATGTATGCAAAAGATTCCATAACACACAGATATCCTTCAAGTTATGGTTTAACCATGTTTAAAGAGGCTGCAGCAAACTACTATAAGGATAGATTTAATGTTGAACTTGACCCTGAGACAGAAATTATTACACTATGGGGCTCTAAAGAAGGCATATCAAATATAGCATATGCCTTTATTGATCCTGGAGATATAGCGCTGGTGCCAGATCCGGGATATCTGGTGTACAATATAGGCACTATGTTTGCAGGCGGGAAAAGCTATATTATGCCCTGCATAGAAGAAAATGGGTTTCTTCCTGATTTGGATAATATAGATAAAAATATTGCTCAAAAAGCAAAAATCATGCACATAAACTATCCAAATAATCCTACATCAGCTACCTGTGGTCTTGATTTCTTTAATAAAGTGAGTGATTTTGCTTTACAAAACTCTATTCTTGTCTGCCATGATAATGCATATTGCGACGTTTATTTTGATGAAAATGAAAAACCTTCAAGTTTTTTGGCTGCAAGAGGCGCCAGGGATGTAGGTATTGAATTCAATTCGCTTTCAAAGACATTTAATATGACAGGCTGGAGAATAGGATTTGCAGCCGGAAACAGGCAAGTGATTGCAAGTCTTGGGAAATATAAGACAAACGTCGACAGCGGGGTTTTTGATGCTGTACAGTTTGCAGGTGTTGAAGCATTGAATAATTATAAAAGGCTTTCTGGAATAAATATTGAAATATACAGGAAAAGAAAACAAATGGTTACTGCTTTATTTGATAAACTTGGCTTCAAATATTATAAATCAAATTCTACAATTTATATTTGGGCGAATGTGCCTGAAGGCTATACATCTAAATCATTTGCAGAACACCTTCTTGATAAAGCAAACGTTGTTGTTACTCCAGGGAGTGCATTCGGCACTTATGGTGAGGGATATTACAGGATTTCCATAACTCTTCCTGATGCCAGGTTGGAAGAAGCTCTTGAAAGGATACAAAAAATATTGTAGTGGAAAAAGCACTTTTAGTTTTTATAAAAATAAAAAATAAAAGACATGGTCTGCACCATGAGTATAAAAATCGAATTCTTATCGATTTACATGAAAAATTCGGAAAAATAAATACCCTTGAGGAGCAGGAGGAACTGAAGAATCTTGCTGTAAGCGCTGGTGCAAAAGTTATTTCCTGCATCATTCATTCACAAAATGATATAAACCCCAAATATTATATAAGCACAGGTAAACTCGAAGAAATAAAAGGAATTGTAAGTCAATATGATTGTGAACTGATTATTTTTGACAATGATTTAACCCCTGGGCAGGAAAGTAATATTGAACAAAAACTGGGTATAAAAATAATAGACAGAACCAGGCTGATACTTGATATATTTGCCCAGCGGGCCCGAAGCAGTGAGGGCAAACTACAGGTTGAACTTGCCCAGCTTAATTACCTGTTACCAAGGCTTAGAGGAAAAGGCATGGAGCTTTCAAGACTTGGCGGGGGAATAGGAACCAGGGGCCCTGGTGAGCAGAAGCTTGAAGTTGACAGAAGGAAAATCAGGAAGAGAATAGCACAACTTGAAAGCAGGATAAACAAAATAGCTGTGCAGCGGGAAACTCAGCGCAAGCAAAGGCAGGAAAAACAAATATTTCTGGCATCACTTGTAGGATACACAAACAGCGGTAAATCAACACTTTTAAACACACTTACAAGATCGGATGCATTTGTAAAAAATATGGTGTTTTCAACTCTTGATTCAACAACCAGGAAAATAAAAATACCTGAAATAGATGAAATACTTATAAGCGATACTGTGGGTTTTATTGAAAAATTGCCCCACCAGCTTGTAGCTGCCTTTAAATCAACTCTTGAAGAAGTTAAAAAATCAGATCTTCTTTTGCTGATTGTAGACAGCAGCAGTGCCAATTATGAAAATCATATAAAAAGCGTAATGAATGTTCTCAAAGAAATAGACGTTACGCATAAAACAATAATAATAGTTTTTAATAAAATTGATTTGCTGGACAGATCAAAACTTGAAAAAATGAAATTAAAATATAAGAATGCTGTTTTTATTTCTGCTTTGAACAATTCTGGGCTAAAAAATCTGTATGAAAAAATAAAATATAATGTAGATAAAAAAAGGCTTGAAGTTTATTTGAAAATACCGTATTCAGAAGCTGGTGACATCTCTTTTGTATACAGGAACTGTAAAATCATTGAAAAAAAATACCTCGAAGACTCTTTACTGCTTCTGGTAAATATAAATCCTGAAATTATGGGAAAAATGAAAAAATACCTTTACAGGAAAAAATAAAATCTAAAAATACTTCCTTATAACTCCGATTACTTTGCCAAGTATCCTGGCTTCCTTTACCTCAATAGGTTCCATAAAGTCATTTTCTGGCATAAGTTTTATGCTTTTGGATTTTTTGAAGAATCTTTTAACAGTAGCTTCATCTTCAATCATTGCTGCAACAATCTCGCCATTCATTGCAGTGTCCTGTTTTTTAATAATTATATAATCCTTATCAAGTATTCCTGCATTAACCATACTGTCTCCAATGACTTTAAGCATAAAAACCTCATTATTGTTTTTCACAAAGTCTGAGCTTACAGGAAAGTAATCCTCTATATTTTCTTCTGCAAGGATAGGTGTGCCTGCAGCAATTCTGCCAACGACAGGTATAAATGCAACATTGCTTTCAGCATGAGAAGCAGAATCAGATGTATAAAGTGATACAGGTCCGGCAGAAAGAACAGCACCGGACAATTCCGGGTTTATTACTATCGCCCTGGGCTTGGAAGGATCCCTCTTTATATAACCAAATTCTTCTAAT
>JAFGMJ010000249.1 GCA_016927635.1 Actinomycetota bacterium | reverse complement strand
TTTACAAAAACAGTTGAGCCTTCTTTTGAAAATTCAAGAGCCATTTCCCTTCCTATGCCCCTGCCAGAGCCTGTAATCAGGGCTACTTTTTCCAATAATCTCAATTAACGCCTCCGGTAATATTTTTTATTATTACAGCCATTGCCTCCCCGGAACCTATGCAAAGCGAGGCAAGCCCCAGGGAAATCTTTCGCTTTAACATTTCATGAAGCAAAGTGACTATTATCCTTGCTCCGCTTGCGCCAATAGGATGGCCAAGAGCAATTGCGCCCCCATTGACATTAAGTATGCTGCCATCTATGCCTGTTTGCTTAAGTACGCATAAACTCTGACAGGCAAACGCTTCATTTAGCTCAAATAGTCCTATATTTTTTAACCCAAGCCCGGAATACAAAAGGACATTTCTTATTGCCTCTACCGGTGCAATGCCAAAATCCTCTGGAGCCATGCTTACCTCAGAAGTGGCTATTATTTCAGCAAGGGGCGTAAGAGCATATTTTTTTAATGCTTCCTCGGAGGCCAGCAGCAGCATTGCTGCTCCGTCATTAATGCCGGAGGAATTGCCTGCAGTAATTGTTCCGTCTTTTGCAAAAGCCGGTTTAAGCGATGCAAGTTTTTCAATGGAAGTATCTTCTCTTGGCCTTTCATCTTTATCAAATACTGTTACGCCTTTTTTGCCGGAAACAAAAACGGGAACTATCTCTTCTTTAAACCGGCCCGCTTTTATTGCGCCTGAGGCTTTACTGTTGCTCTCAAAACTGAATTGATCCTGCTCCTGCCTGGAAATTTTAGACTCGGCAGCCTTAATTTCCATTATATGGCCCATGTGCTTGTTATTATATGGGCACCACAGACCGTCAATTATCATTTCATCAGTAAGCTCTGCGTTGCCAAGTTTTGAGCCCCATCTTGTACTTTTTGAAAGATAAGGGCTGTTTGACATGCTTTCTATGCCGCCGGCTAAATAGAGACTGGCGCAGCCTGACTGTATGTATCTGTGAGCTATCTCCACTGCTTTCATTGAAGAACCGCATACTTTATTTACAGTAAAACAGGGTATATTGTCTGAAAGTTTTGCGCCTATTACACATTGCCTTGCCGTATTCTGGCCTGCGCCTGCCTGGAGGACATGGCCGATTATAGCTCCGCTTAAAATAACATTCTCAAGCCTGTTTCTTTTTACAATTTCCTTTATAACTGTCGAGCCAAGCTCTACTGCAGAATGCCCTTTAAGCGTTCCGCCAAGATTACCTATAGCCGTTCTCAAAGCGCTCACTATATATGTTTTTTTTATTTGCTTCATTTTTTAAATATTTTTACCATCCAGGCAGAATTTTTACTTTTATGTTTGTCTTTATATTTAAAATCACTCATATTGCCTGCTTGCAGCAAATGCTCTTTAAGGCTGGAATAATATGCATAAAATTTTAACAATGCAGTAATTTTATTGCGGAAGAAGCTTGTATGCGCCTGCAATAGTTGGCCATCCCTTGCATATTTTAAAGCCTTCAGCATAGCTGCAGCCAGGGGTACCTGCCTGGGTTGCCAGCAGTCTTGATTCGTTTTCACTCATTTCCAGATATGAGACTCCAAAAGCATCCCTGCACCAGTCTCCGTGCTGGCTTTCATGACAGAGAAACATTTGCTTCTTTGTCTCAAAAGTGTCAGTTATATCCACATAGTACTCCGGAACAAAATTTATAATGCCCAGAGTCGTGTAATAAAACAAAGCGGGTACTTTTGCGCATACTTCATGCTCAGTCTCAATAAGCTTTACCGAGCTTAATATCCTTGCTGTGAAAACAAGATAACCGGTTATGTCGTGATCCTGGTTATAATCATTGTATGGCTCATGGGAAAACATCACGTCTGGCCTTACTGACCTTATAACATCAATAAATTTAAGCCTGGACTCCCTGTTGTCAAATAAAAATTCGTCCTCAAAACCCATCCATATCAGCTTTGCTCCAATAAGTTCGGCAGCATTCTGGGCTTCTTTATGCCTTATTTGCGCAATTTCCTCTTTTGTATGGCGGTATGAACCTATACAGCCGTCAGTGGCCACTGCAATATAGACTTCATGACCCTGATTTGCATATTTTGCAAGCGTTCCGCCGATCTGGAACTCAACATCATCAGGATGTGCGCCAAATGCCAGTACTTTCATTTTCCTACCTCTTTATTTTAATTGATATTGATTATTTGCTGATTTTATTAATGACGCTTTTTACAATATCTTCTATCATTGAAGAATTTATATTAATGCCCGGCACTACTGAGCACTTTGCTTTTTGCGCGGAACCGAATACATCTATATCAAATTTAACCACATCAAGAAAACCGTCCAATATTGCTTTAAACAATTCAGGCACATCTGTCGTTCCGCCATATTCAGGATGCCTTGCAAGATAATCAAATGCCTTTTCCTTGCCTGCTCCGCACATTTCTGTATAGATGCATATTTTTGGGCAACCTTGCTCAATAAGCTTTTTCAGGTCTTGGGGCGATATGCCTGTACCTCCGTGCAGCGTAAAAAATACATCAGGTTTGGAAAAAAGAGCTGTTTTTATCTGGTTAAATCGTTCAAAATCAAGCTTAGGGATTCCTTTATAAAAACCATGCGCATTTCCAATTGAAACTGCAAATATGTCAATATTTGTCTGCTCCACATATCTTCGGGCCTCATCAGGATCGGTCATAGTACTTTTAACTTCACCGGTAGCGCTGCCGACTGCTCCAAGTTCACCTTCACATGCTACTCCATGCCTGTGGCATAGATCTGCAGCCTCCCTTGTAAGGCTTACATTCTGGTCAAAAGGCAGTGCAGAGCCATCAATCATAACAGATGTAAATCCTGCGTCTATGCACCTTTGCATAGTCGCTATATCTTTTCCGTGGCTTAAATGCAGGCCCACAGGAATGGAGCATTTTTGCGCAACAGATCTTGTTATTGCTCCCAGGTCAGAAAAATTAACATATTTTTCAAGCACTGCAGGGACCGTTACAAGAACCGGAGCCTCAAGGCTGTCGCTTAACCGTATTATTGCTGCTGCCTGGTCAAGACTTAAAACATTATAGGCCCCCACTCCGTACCTGCGCTCCCTTGCATCTTTTAAAATATCCAGGGTACTTGTAATAGGCATTCTTTTCAATTCCTTTCTAAAATCAAACTAAATTTAAAAAAACTAATAATTTAAATGCATAAAATACATCAGATAACACTTTCAAGCTCTTCGTGAGGCCTGGGAATGACATGAATTGCAAAAAGTTCCCCAACACGTTTAGCGGCTGCCGCGCCTACTTCAACAGCAGCTTTTACAGCGGCAACTTCGCCTTTTACAATAACTGTCATATAGCCGCCGCCTATTCTCTCTTTTCTTAAAAGATGAACATCAGCGGCCTTTAACATCTGGTCTGCTGCTTCAATCATTGCTATAAGACCCTTGGTTTCAATTAATCCTAACGCTTCCTGCATATATTACCTTTCTGTTATATATATTTTTGAAACAAATGTTTTTAATGCTTTGTATTATTCTACCGGCTTTCAGATATTTTAAGTTTTATCTGCCTTATAACTTCTTCCGATATTTTATTAATAAGTTCAGAGTCCTCGGCCTGGCCGGAGCCCATTTGTTCGACCATACTGCACGCAATTATTTGCCCCCTGCCTGCCGGAGTAGCCATAGCAAGGTTTTTAAACCTGCTGAAGTCATCAACAGTCTCAGGGTTAATGATCGCCTTTGGCATCTCGCCTTTCAAAAGGGAAAAAAGGTCATCGCATATCATGTCAGAATGCCTGTAAACTACTTCAAGGCCTGCTCCTGCGATATGTGGTGTTACCACAATATTATCCATTTTTAAAAACGGGTCATCTGCTTTTACCGGCTCCTGGTGAAAGACATCAAGAGCTGCGCCTGCCACCTTGCCCGAATATACTGCTTCCCTGAAACTTGTCTCGTCTATTATTACAGCCCTTGCATTATTTATCACATACACACCATTTTTCATCAAAGCAAATTCTTGCTGGCCTATCATGCCTTTATTCTGGTCTGTCCCTCTTGCATGTATAGATATTACATCAGATCTTTTGCAGAGGTCTTCAAGGCTGACTTTTTCTACCCTTAGATTTATAAATGCGGCATCTTTCTGGTACGGATCGTAAGCAATTACTTTCATGCCGAATGCGGCGGCTCTTTTTGCAACTTCTTGTCCGACAGTACCAAAACCGATAAGCCCTAAAATTTTTCCTGTAAGCTCTATTCCCTTTCTGGATTCCCATGGTCCTTCAAGGCTCATATCCCATATAACATCCTTGTCGCTGCCGTATGACGCAGCCGGGGCAGTAAACTTGCCTGAACGAAGTTCTTTGTCAGTTTTGACTATCTGCCTGACAAGGCAGATTATCTGGCCCATTGTAAAATCAGCAACAGGTATTGCCTCACGCCCAAGAGTGTAAATTATCGGTATTTTCATAGAAGTCGCAAGGTCCACATCAATATTTGCCCTGGGACCCCCTCTTATTGAGCAGATTATTTTCAAGTCAGTGCTTTTGAGCACTTTTTCGGTTACAGGCTCATAGCCTACTATAAGAACATCAAAACCTTTGAGATTTTCTATAAGCTGTTCTTCAGTGCATATTTCATGCGTTGCCCCCCAGCAGCAATAGCTTACATCATGACCTGCATCTGTAAGCCTTTTCATGCCTGATTCGCTAAAATCTGCTGTTATAAATATCTTCATTGCTTCAATCCTCCGGTGTTAGTATAACTTTTATAGATTGCTGATGTTTAATAAGGTCAAAACCTTCACGCCACCTGGAAAGGGGCAGCCTGTGAGAAATCATTGATTTCATATCAATAAGGCCTTTTTGCATTAATTTTATTACGTTTTTCCATGATATATAATCATAACCGAAATGGCCTTTTATGCTTATGCTTTTATCAAGAACAGGGTCAAGAGAAAAATTGACCGGATTTGCATCATAACCTATCTTTACTATCTGGCCGCCGTTCCTGACTATCTCTATGGCCTGTTTTAGCACTATTGCCACACCCGCGCAGTCAACAACAAGGGCTACTCCCTCCCCGGATGTAATATCTGCAACTTTTTTTAAAACATCTTCTTTGTCAGCCATGATAACATGTGTTGCGCCGAGCTTCTGCGCAAGTTCAAATCTTACAGTATCTTTCGAAAGGCCAATCGCTATTATATTTGCAGCACCTGCAACTCTTGATGCCTGTATGGAAAAAAGGCCAAGAGCGCCAACTCCGAAAACTGCAATATCTTCGCCAGGATATACCCTTGATTCCTGTACTACTGCCTTATATCCATTTGCACAGGGGTCAATGATTGCAGCTTCCTCAAAAGTTATGCCTTCAGGTATTCTAAATAAAGGATGTGGCATGCGCTGCAATACTAAACCCGGTATTTTTACATATTTTGTAAATCCGCCATCCATGCCATAACCTATACCCAGTCTTTCTGGGCAGCTTAAATAATCTGCAGTTGAACACGCATAACACTTTCCGCATATATATCCGGTATTTTCAGAAACAACCCTGTCGCCGATTTCCCATTCGGTGACATTTTTACCCTTTTTAGCAATTATCCCTGAAAATTCATGTCCCAGTGTTACCGGCGGATTTAACAGGTTTTCATGGCCTCCTTCATCAAAAGCTATGTCTGAACCGCAAATGCCTGCAGCCTTGACCTCAATAAGTATATCATCATCACCTATTTTCGGTACGGAAACATCGCGAATCTCTGTCTCGCCTTTTCCATAGCCATATTTTACTAAAGCTTTCATATCTTAATCCTCCTTCTGTTTAATGATATTTTAAAACGGTCAGGACGGAAATATTCTTTTGTGAAAAATAAAGGTGCGCCTTTTTTATCATAAGTTATCTGCTTTATAAGAAGCAGCGGCTCGCTTTTCTTATATTCAAGTTTAACAGCAAGCTCTTCAGAACAATTTATCGGGGTTATTTCCGCAATGCTGTTTCCAATATTTATACCCATATCCACTTCAATAAATTTATACAGAGAGATATTTTCATCATTTTTACCTAAAAAAGCTGCCACAATCGGCGGGGCAAAATAATCTATGGAATAAACTACAGGCTTATCGTTTGCAGTCCTTATTCGTTTGCATACAAACACATCAGAGTTTTCCGGTATATTCAATGCATCAGTGACTTCCTTTTTTGATTTTACCAGTTTCTTTTCAAACATTTTTACACCGGGCGCATAACCTGCCGACGCTATCATTTCAGTGATACCAAGGTTTATGTCTATTGTATCGTTTATCTGCTCAAAATTGTTTGATATAAAAGTGCCAATGCCATGTACGGTATAAAAAAGGCCTTCCTCCCTGAGCACTTTGAGAGCTTCTCTCAGGGTTAGCCTGCCCACACCAAGTTTTTCAGCAAGGTCATTTTCAGTGGGAAGCTTATCTCCGACTTTTAGTTTATTTAATTTTATATAATCTATTAAAGATTTCTTTATTGCCAGATAAGTTGCCATATTTTTATAACCTTCTGCAAAAAGGCTGCATTCCCACAATTTATTTTAT